>CAZDRW010000303.1:0-4949 GCA_964507555.1 uncultured Desulfarculaceae bacterium | reverse complement strand
AATAAAACCTTTATTAAAGTGAACTGCGCGGCTTTGCCGGAAACCATAATTGAGTCCGAACTCTTTGGTCATGAAAAAGGAGCCTTCACCGGGGCCATCAATGCGCGCAAGGGCCGTTTTGAGTTGGCAGACGGTGGAACCATATTTTTGGATGAAGTCGGTGATTTGAGTCCCGCCACCCAGGTCAAGCTGCTGAGGGTTCTTCAAGAAAAAGAGTTGGAGCGTGTGGGGGGCACCATAACCATCAAATGCGATGTAAGGGTGCTGGCCGCCACCAACCGCAATTTGGAAGAATTAATCAACGAAGGCCTCTTCCGGCAGGATTTGTATTACCGGCTAAATGTGTTTCCCATCCACGCACCGCCCCTGCGGGAGCGTGGAACCGATGTGCTTTTGTTGGCCAACTATTTCGCGGAAAAGTTCAGCAAGGCTAACCACAAGAATATCAAGCGCATATCAACGCCGGCCATTGACATGCTCATGAGCTATCATTGGCCGGGCAATGTGCGTGAATTGGAAAACTGCATCGAGCGGGCGGTGCTTTTATCCAATGACGAGGTAATACACGGCCATCACCTCCCGCCCACCCTGCAAACCGCCGAGGCTTCAGGCACGGTGCACCGGGGTACTCTGCCGGACACCTTGGATGCGGTTGAGCGCGAACTGATAGTCGAGGCCTTGAAGAACGCCGGCGGCAACAAGGCCAAGGCCGCCCGCATCTTGGGTATCTCAGAGCGGTTGATGGGTCTTCGGGTCAACAAGCACGGAATCGACCCAAGGCGTTTCCGCACCAAAGCGTAGGTGTAAACCACAAAACCTACACCCAAGTGTGTTTTCGGTCCTGAGAGGCTCGACTGGCAACGGTCGGGCTTTATTTTTTTTGATCAAACAAATCAATATATTAACTCCTTGAAAACCGGCTGTGCTCAACTTGGCACATTGCTTGCCCAGGGCTTTACAGCAAAGGGGCTTGCGCCCCCGCTAACAAAGCAACCGATCAGGCAGTTAGCCTTCTCGGCAAAAAGGAAAGTGGAAAGGAGTTTACATCAATGAAAAAGCTGGTCGTTTCTTTATTGGTTGCCTTGGCTCTGATGGTCCCCATGTTGGGAGCGCCGGGCAAGGCCTTGGCCATAACCCCCAAGGTCGATTTCGATGTCACCTTCAACAGCAAGTACGTATGGCGCGGCATGCTCCTGGTGGACGACTGGGTAGCCCAGCCCTCGGTCAATGTGGGCGTGGGTAATTTTGCCTTAAACGTCTGGGGCAACTATGAGCTCACGGACGAAACCGGCCACGACAAGAAGTTCACCGAGATCGACCTCACCGCAAGCTACACCTTTGAGCTGGGAAAATTCAGCATCCCGGTGGGCGTGATCCACTACGTGTTCCCCAACACCGAGTTCAACGCCACCACCGAGGTCTTCGCCGGTGTGAGCTATGACTGGATCGTTTCGCCCAGCGTGACCATCTACCACGACTTGGACCAGGCCGCGGGCGGTAATTACGTCAATTTAGCCGCTTCCTACTCGTATTCCATTCCCGGACTTCCCAAGGACATGAGCATGAGCCTGGACCTGGGCGCCGGCGTGAGCTACGCCACCAGCGACTATAACAACTTCTACTACGGCGTGGACGAGGCGGCTTGGACCGACTGGTCAGCCAAGCTGGCGCTTCCCATCGGATTCATGGACGGCATGTTCACCGTTACCCCGGGGGTCTCTTATACCGCCCTAGTCGACAGCAAAATCAAGGACACCACCGAAAACGACAGCAACACCTTCTTCGGCGTGTCCCTGACCATGAGTTTTTAACTGATAGATCAATGACCAACAGCCCGGCCGCGAAGGCAGACATCCGGCCGGGCTTCCAGAAAGGAGTACACCGCAATGAGGAAGCGCATCTTCACAACACTTATGGCGCTTCTGGGTTCGGGGCTGGTATTGGCCACCAGCGCCTATGCCGAGGAGGCAGTAAAAGAGGCGCCCAAGATTAGCGACCTGGATACCGTATGGGTGCTTTTGGCGGCTTATCTGGTGTTTTTCATGCAGCCAGGCTTTGCCATGCTGGAGGCCGGCCTAACCCGCGCCAAGAACGCATGCAACATCCTGGCGAAAAACTTCATGGATTTCTGCGTCGCCAGCTTGGTCTACTTCCTGGTGGGCTACGCCTTCATGTTCGGCGAGGGCAACTCCTTCATCGGGCTCTCCGGCTTCGGCCTGCATGGCCTTTCAGACGGGACCTTGCCGATTTGGGCCTCCTGGATGTTCCAGGCGGTATTCTGCGGCACCGCGGCCACCATCGTATCCGGCGGCATGGCCGAGCGTACCAAGTTCACCAGCTACCTGACCTTCACGGTGATCATGACAGCAGTCGTTTACCCGATCATTGGTCATTGGACCTGGGGCGGCGGCTGGCTCAGCCAAATGGGCTTTTTCGACTTTGCCGGCTCCACCATCGTGCACGGCACCGGCGGCTGGGTAGCCTTGATAGGCACCCTGTTCCTGGGACCGCGCCTGGGCAAATATGCGCCCGACGGCAAGTCCAATGTCCTGGCGGGCCACAGCCTTCCTTTGGCGGCTCTCGGCGTGTTCATTCTCTGGTTCGGCTGGTTCGGTTTCAACCCCGGCTCCCAGCTGGCCGCCTCGGGCATTGCCAACGCCAAGGCCATCGCCCTGATTACCATCAACACCAACCTGGCGGCCGCCGCCGGAGCTGTTATGGCCATGGCCTCGGTATGGATGAGGTTCGGCAAGCCAGACCTATCCATGCCCATG
Organism: uncultured Desulfarculaceae bacterium; assembly: GCA_964507555.1. Taxonomy (GTDB): domain Bacteria; phylum Desulfobacterota; class Desulfarculia; order Desulfarculales; family Desulfarculaceae; genus Desulfocarbo. The sequence continues at coordinate 2,175 of CAZDRW010000303.1, read as the reverse complement.
AACGGAGCCTTGGCCGGTCTGGTGGCCATAACGGCGCCGTGTGCGGTGGTGAGCCCCAGCGCTTCAATCGTGATCGGCCTTTGCGCTGGCATGATTGTGGTGATGGGCGTTACGCTCCTAGACAAGCTGCATATCGACGACCCGGTGGGCGCCGTCCCGGTGCATGCCTTCAACGGCATGTGGGGTACCATCGCGGTGGGCATTTGGGGCCAGAAAGCCCTAGGCTTGGCCAACGATGGGCTTTTGCATGGCGGCGGCTTCACCCAACTCGGCATCCAGATCACGGGCACCGTGGCCTGCGCCGCCTTTGCCATGGCTTGCATGGCGGTGGTATTTGGAGTAGTCAAGGCTGTAATGGGTCTGAGGGTGTCGGTGGAAGAGGAGATCCGTGGTCTGGACATAGAAGAGCACGGCATGGAGGCTTACTCAGACTTCCAGATCTTCATGACCAGATAGGGAGAACTTGCCATGAAACTTATAATAGCGTATATCAAGCCGGAAAGGCTTAGGGACGTAAAGCAGGCCCTGTACGAGGCCAAGATATTCAACATGAGCGTGACCAACGTGGTGGGCAGCGGACGTCAGAAGGGATTCTCCGAGACCTACCGCGGGGTGCAACAGGAAGTTAACCTCATCAAGAAGGTCAGGCTGGAGATCGGCGTCAACGACGAGTTCGTGGAGCCCGCGCGGCAAGCGATCATAAAAGGCGCCCGCACCGGCCAGATCGGAGACGGCGTAATCTTCATGCTGCCAATGGAGAGCGCCATGCGCATCCGCACCGGTGAAGAAGGCGGAGAGGCGATGGGCTAAGAGAAAAAAACTACCGGATGGTTGGAATGCACGATAGCAAACCCACCATCCGGTAGTTTTTGTAATGCCCCAGAATGAGCTCCGGGATGATTATATAGTGATTATAATATGTTGTAAATAAGCTACGCCTTGGCCTGGAAATTGCTCATAATAAACCAATGAACTAGCTAGATACCATTAGGTAGGAATTCGTCTGTAACAATAAGCGTAGGGCCTTGAGGGAGTTCCTCGCTTAAAAAAAGGGATTAAAAAAAGGAGGTTGACAAACATGGCCAAAATGACCAAGGAAGCTGTCCTCAAGGCGGTGCGCGATAACAATGTCAAGTTTATCCGCCTTTGGTTCACCGATATTCTCGGGGTACTCAAGAGCTTTGCCATCAGCCCCAAAGAGTTGGACACGGCGCTGAGCGAAGGCATGGGCTTCGACGGCTCATCGATCCAGGGCTTCGCCCGCATCGACGAGAGCGACATGGTGGCCATGCCCGACGTCAACACCTTTACTATCTTGCCCTGGCGTTCCTCGGAAACCGGCAGCGTGGCCCGCATGTTCACCGACGTGCTCAATCCGGACGGCACCCCCTATGAGGGCGATCCCCGCCAGGTTTTGAAGCGCCAGTTGGCCAAGGCCGCTAAAAAGGGCTACACCATGTATGTGGGGCCGGAGCTGGAGTTCTTCTATTTCAAAAACTCCGAGGGCACCGAGTACCTGGACCGGGGCGGCTACTTCGACCTTACGCCTCTGGACGTGGCCAGCGATCTCAGGCGCGACACCATCCTCGCCTTGGAGAAGATGGGCATCGACGTGGAGTATTCCCACCACGAGGTGGCTCCCAGCCAGCATGAAATCGACCTGCGCTACAAGGACGCGCTCACCATGGCCGATCAGGCCATGACCTACCGGCTTACGGTCAAGGAAATCGCCATGAAGCACGGCGTGTACGCCACCTTCATGCCCAAACCGGTGTTCGGTGAGAACGGCAGCGGCATGCACGTGCATCAATCGCTCTTCAAGGGCAAGAAGAACCTGTTCTTCGACGCCAAGGATCCCTGGGGCCTGGCCGCCGAAGGCAAGAGCTACATCGCCGGCCTTTTGAAGCACGCCCCCGAGTTCACCTCCATCATCGCCCAGTGGGTCAACTCCTACAAACGCCTGGTGCCGGGCTACGAGGCTCCGGTCTACGTGGCCTGGGCGCGGCGCAACCGCTCGGCCCTGGTGCGGGTGCCCATGTACAAGCCTGGCAAGGAATTGGCCACCCGCTGCGAGCTGCGCTGCCCCGATCCGGCCTGCAACCCCTACTTGGCGTTTGCCGTGATGCTGGCCGCCGGCATGAAGGGCGTGGAAGAGGGCTATACGCTGACGGCTCC
>CAZDRW010000302.1:3822-4950 GCA_964507555.1 uncultured Desulfarculaceae bacterium | reverse complement strand
GCTTTCCCTGGTGGAGCAATACCGGCGCTACACCTATCCTTATGACGTGTTCCACCGCATGGATGACATCAAGCGCGAGGTGAAACGCCGCCGCCTGGACGGGCTGGTGCACTACACCCAGTCCTTCTGCTTCCGCCAAATGCAGGACATGGTGCTGAGGGACGGGCTCAAGCTGCCCATGCTCACCCTGGAGGGCGACCGGGTGGGACCGGTGGACGCGCGCACCCGGCTGCGCCTGGAGGCTTTTATCGATGTGCTGCGTTAGCGCCATGGCATGGCCGGCCGAGCCCCGCGCCGGACTGGATTTGGGCAGCCGCACGGTCAAACTCTGCGTGGCCGGACCGGAGGGCATAATGCAAAGCCGCCTGCTGGACGCGGTGCCTTTTGTGCTCTCCGCCCGCCAAAACGGCAGTTTAAGTCCCGCGGCCTTGAATCTGGACCCGGCCTGGCCTCTGGCCTTTACCGGCTATGGCCGCTCCGCGCTCCTGGGCGCGGTGGGTATCAGCGAGATAAGGGCCCACTTTCGCGGCGCCCTCTTGCAAACCGGGCTAAAGGATTTCACCTTGGTGGAATTGGGCGGCCAGGACAGCAAGGTGATCCAAGTGGAAGGCGGCCGGGTCATGGATTTTGTGACCAACGACCGCTGCGCCGCCGGCACCGGCCGCTATTTGGAGAACATGGCCAGCCTCTTGGGAGTGAAGCTAAATGAATTGGCCGGCGCGTCTGACGAGCCGGTAGAGATAAACAACACCTGCGCCACCTTCGGCGAGACCGAAATCCTGGCTCGGCTGGTGGAAGGCGTGCCGCTGGCTTGTATCATGGCCGGGGTCAATTTATCGGTGGCGCGCCGGGTGGCCCAGATGGTGCGCCGCTACCGGCCCAAGCTGCTGGTGTTTTGCGGCGGTGTGGCGCGTAACCGCGCGGTGGTGGAGCTATGCCGCCGGGTTCTGGATTGTGATGTTCTGGTGCCCCCGGAGCCCCAATTGAACGGCGCCCTGGGATGCTGCCTGGAAGACATATCGGTCTGAGATGCTGCGAAAGGAGTCCTACGATGATTGATGACCTGTTCCGCGAAGCGCTTAGCAAGGTGCGCTACCCGGGCTTTGACCTGGACATACTGGCCATGGA
>CAZDRW010000302.1:0-3812 GCA_964507555.1 uncultured Desulfarculaceae bacterium | reverse complement strand
GTGGCCAAGATCAAACTACGCACCGTGCAGGCTCCACCCCAAGTACGCGAGGAGCTGGAAAACGCCGTGGCGACGGCGGTGATGGAACTGCCGGGCGTAAAAGAGCTGGAACTGGATTTCCCCGAACCGCCCCCGCCCAAGCCCGCCAAGGAAGGCCCCCATCCAGTGGAGGGCGTGAGCGCCATCGTGCCGGTGGCTTCGGGCAAAGGCGGCGTGGGCAAAAGCACCGTGGCGGTAAATCTGGCCATGGGGCTGGTGGAACAGGGACTCAAGGTGGGGCTTTTGGACCTGGACCTTTACGGCCCGTCCATACCCATCATGCTGGGTCTGCGCGGCGCCGAACCCCAGGGCGAGGGCAACAAGCTCCTGCCCATCGAGGCGCACGGCCTCAAGGTCATGTCCATCGGTTTCATGATCCCTCCCGAGAAAGCCCTGATCTGGCGAGGCCCCCTCATCATGAAGGCGGTGCGCCAACTCCTGCACGAGGTGGCCTGGGCCCCCTTGGACGTGCTGATCCTGGACCTGCCTCCGGGCACCGGCGACGTGCAGATATCCATGACCCAGGAGGTGCCCATCGCCGGTGCGGTGGTGGTTACCACTCCCCAGGATGTGGCGCTAATCGACGCGGTCAAAGGCGTGGACATGTTCCAGCAGACCAAGGCACCGGTTCTGGGCATCGTGGAGAACATGAGCTATTTCATCTGCCCTGACTGCGACGCCCGCCACGAGATTTTCGGCCACGGCTCGGTGGAGCCGCTTTGCAAAAAGTTGGGCGTGGACTTCTTAGGCGAGCTCCCCCTGGACGCCAAGGTGCGCCAGCAGGCCGACGCCGGCCAGCCCGCGGTCAACGGCGGCACGCTTGCGGCCGAGGCCTATAAGGCTCTGGCCCGCAAGGTGAAAGACAAGTTAGTCAAAACCGGGGCCATCAAGGAGAGAAAGTGATGGGTGCGCTTACCCGCTTGGAGGTAGAGGCCGCGTTGAATGAGGCCCGGCCCGAACTGGTCAAGCACGGCGGCAATGTGGAACTCTTGGGTGTGAACGCCGACGGCGTGGTTTTGGTGCGCCTGGTGGGAGCCTGCTCGGGCTGCAAGCACGCCGACGCCACCTTGGCCAACATCATAGAAAAGACCCTCAAGGAGCGGCTGCCCGGCGTGAGCCGGGTGGAAGCCTTGATGTAAGGCGACCTACATCAGGCCGCGATGCATGCCGCCGTCAATCAAGTACGATGCCCCGGTGATATAGGAGGCCCGCTGCGAGGCTAGAAACACCACCAAGTCGGCGTACTCCTCCGGCCGGCCCAAGCGGCCCAAAGGAATATCCTTTACCACCGAGGCCAAGGCCTCTTCGCGGCTGATGCCCTGGCTTTGGGCGCGGTGAGCCAAAAGCGCCTCCACCCTCTCGGTGTGGATATAGCCCGGCATCACATTGTTCACCGTGATGCCCTGGCCCGCCACCTCGTCGGCCAGGCTCTTGGCCCAGCCCACCACCGCCGCCCGGATGCTGTTGGAAAGCATGAGCCCGGCAATGGGCTGCTTCACCGAGATGCTGGTCATGTTGACGACGCGCCCCCAGCCTCTTTCAAGCATTGATGGCAGCGCGGCCCGGGTCATGGCCTGGGCGGAAAACAGCGTCAGTTCCACGGCCTTCTGCCAATCGTCCTCGCTGAAATCCTTCCAGCCCCCGGCCGGCGGTCCGCCGGCGTTGTTCACCAGCACATCCACCCGGCCGAACCGATCTATGGCCTGCTGCACGAACTCCGCGCCCGCTCCCGACCGGCTTAGGTCAACGGCCAGATGCCACATCTCGACCTTGTGACGCTCCGCGATCTCCTGCGCGGCGCTGGCCAGGTCTTCCTTGCCCCTGGCGCACAGGGCCAGGGCGCAGCCTTCGGCGGCCAGCCCTTCGGCCACCGCCCGCCCCAGGCCACGGCTGGCGCCCGAAACCAACGCCACCTTTCCTTTAAGCCCGGTCTCCATGATCGCCTCCTTTAAGAGCCTCAAGCTCCTGCAAACGCACCAAGCGCGCGTACACGCCGTCAGCCGCCATCAGTTCCTCGTGGGAGCCCTGCTCCACCACCCGGCCCTTCTGCATTACGATTATGCGATCTGCATGGCGCACCGTGGATAGCCTGTGCGCCACCATCAGACTGGTGCGCTGCTTGAGCACCCTGGGCAGGGCCAGTTGGATCAAGCGCTCCGAATCCGGGTCCACCGAACTGGTGGCCTCGTCCAAAACCAGCACTCCCGGCCCGCCCGCCAAGGCCCGGGCCAGAGCCAAGAGCTGGCGCTGCCCGGCGCTCAGCTTGCGCGCGCCCTCGCCCAAAGGCGTTTCCAAGCCCAGGGGCAGGCCGGAAAGCCATTGATCCGCGCCGGTAACGGCCAAGGCCTCATCCAGCCTTTGCCGGGTGGCCTGGGGCCGTCCCATGGTGATATTCTCCCGAACCGTGCCGGAAAAGAGAAACACCTCCTGGGGGACCAAGGCCACCAACCGCGACACCTGCTCCTCGCCATAGCCGCGCAGGTCAACGCCGTCTATGAGCACCCGGCCGGTCTGGGGATCCATAAGCCGCATGAGCAAATTGACCAAAGTGGTCTTGCCAGCGCCGGTGGGCCCCACCACGGCCCAGGTCTGACCGGCGGGGATGGTAAAGCTCACCTCTTTCACCACCGGCTGGGCGGGGTCATAGCCGAAGCTCACATTTTCAAAGCGCACCTCGCCCGGGCCGGGCTCGGAAGCGGCCTCGGGCCGTTGCGGCTCCGCCAATGCCTCGCCTTGGTCCATGAGGTGGAAGATGCGTTCTGCCGAGGCCATGGCCGCCTGCATTACGTTGTATTTTTCCGCCATGTCGCGCACCGGCCGGAAAAACATCTGCATATAGAAGATAAAGGCCACCAGGGTACCCAGGCTGATTTCGTCCTGAATCACCTGACCGCCGCCATACCAAATGATGAGCCCGGCGGCCAGGGAGGAGAAAAGCTCGGTGATGGGCATGAACACCGCGAAAACCCGCACCTGGCGCATGCCCGCCTTGTAGTGGTCTTGATTCAGGCGCTGGAACTCTTTGGCCCCTTCCTTTTCGGCTCGGAAGAGCTTGACCGCCGCCAGGCCGTTCAGACTCTCGCTCAAGCGCGAGTTGATGCGGCCCAATTGTCCTTGCAGGGCGCGGAAGGCCTCGCGGGCCATGCGGGCGAACACCCAGGCCAGGCCAGCGATAAATGGCGCCAGCGCCAGGCAGACCAGGGCCAAGCGCCAATCCAGGAGCAAAAGCACCACGATGATGCCCAGCACCAGCATGATGTCCTGGCAAAAGGCCACCATGGTGGAGCGGTACATTTCGTTCAGGTTGGCCACATCGTTGGTCAGCCGGGTAACCAGCTTGCCCACCGGGCTGTGCCCCAAATAGGAAAGCGCCCGGCTTAAGAGGTGGCCGTAGAGGTCTTGGCGGATGGAGTAGGTCATCTCCTGGCCGGCCTTTTCCAAAAGCACGTATTGGGCGAAGCCCAAGGCCCCGGAGAAAGTCGAGATAACCATAAACGCCAGGGCCAGCCAGACCAGGCCCCAGGCGTCCGGGGTGCGCAGGTTACGCAGGTCCTCGCCTTTCAGCTTTTCCAGATCGCCGGAACGGATCAGAAGCCGGCCCTGGACCCGCAGGAACAAACCGGGATGCTCGTGGGCCAATTCCTCCGAGGTCTTATCCCGGGGCGCCAAATACCAGGGCCGGCCCTGCACCGCGCCCGCGGCCCGCAGCTGGGTCACCAGGCGGGGGTCCAAACGGCGCAGATCGGCCTCGGCCAGGAACAAACTGCCGTCAG
>CAZDRW010000301.1:0-4951 GCA_964507555.1 uncultured Desulfarculaceae bacterium | reverse complement strand
GTGCGGAATTCTGAATCCATTACTCGTCTCTGCGCCGCGCGCCGTTGGTTTGGCGGAAATCGCTTCGGGTCTACCGACTTTCTTGCCTGTAGGATACCATCATTTAACAGAGTCCGGGCAAGTGGTCTATGCATAAGAAGCGGCTCCGGCATCAGGCGGGCCGCTGGCCCATAACTACCCTCCGGCCACTCACCCCGGTTTACCGCCTCGAAAAGCTCTATTTGCTCGGCCATGCTCAGGCCCCTGAAACAGCGCTCGGCTTCCTCGGCGCCCAGGCCCCGGCAAAGGCTGCACCTGGTCGGCGAACACTGCTGGCATTGCTTGCAATCGGGGCAAGGGTGTTTTTTTTGTTTACAGGTGGTCAAGCTTGCACCTCTTGTTAAAATATATGCTTCCCGGTACCTTGTTGCACCCGCACCTGTGATTTTGCTTTGCCTGGGGGCCTATGTTTGATTAAACTCGGGACTGACCAGACAATCTGCCACACCTAAACCATAAGCCGTATCCACATGGAAAATCTGACCATTCAACAAGTCATCGCCGATTACGGCTACTGGGCTCTTTTTGTGGGCACCTTTTTGGAGGGCGAGACTTTCTTTCTCCTGGGCGGGATCGCGGCCCGGCAGGGGATGCTGACTCCCTGGGGCGTCGCGTTGGCGGCGCTGGGGGGAGGCTTTATCGGCGATCAGATTTTCTTTCTCCTGGGCAGATGGCGGGGTGTGGAGCTTATGGCCAGTTCACGGCGCCTGGCGCGCAAAGCCGTGAAGGCAAGGACCTTGGTTCGCCGTCATGCCCTGGCCTTGGTTTTGCTTTCCCGTTTTCTCTATGGCTTCCGCATGATGATCCCCCTGGCCTGCGGCACCTCGGGGGTCCACTGGCTCACCTTCCTGGCGCTGAATTTCGCTTCCGCCGTGGCATGGACCCTGGTCTTCGGGGGGTTGGGTTATCTCTTTGGCGGTTGGGTGACCCAACACATGGACTTTATGGCGGTCCTGCCCAAGCTGGTGGTCGTCATCATAGGAGTGCTGGCCTTGAGCTTTTTCTTGGGCCGTTTTCTGCGGCGCAGGTTTTTGGAGGACCCGCCCGCGCCTTACAACCAAGCGCCGGATGACAAGGCCTCCTGATCAATCCCGGGCGGCCCGCGCCTAACGGGCAAACACCTCCTGGTGTAAAGGCTTGCCTTTGTGACCGGCGGCCGTGACCTCCACAAAAAGCGGAATCTCCTGGGTTTCCGGCATCAGACACATGTCGTTGTTGCACCCCTGATAATGTATCCGGGCGCTAAGTTGATGCCGGCCCAACTTGGCCTGCGGCGCCACCGTCAGCGTAGCCCGAACGAGCACCGCGCCGTCGAACACCAAAAGATGCTTTTCGGCGAACCCCAACTTGATCCGTTTGGCCTGGGGAAAACCGGGCGCCGCCCAACTGAGCCCCTTGGCGGCCACCAGTTCCACGCGGGTCGGAATTAGGTTGGGATCATTGGGTTGATTGGCGTTTATATGCATGCCCGGCGCAATGCTAAGCCTTATGGCCATGGGATAGGCGCCGCCTTGGGCAAAGGATTCAGCGCTGGGCAGCCACTTGGCTTCCAGCACCTCGCTGGCGCCTGCCTTGGCCACCGGCGCGCAGCAAAGGACCACCAGGACCGTTAACACCGCGCAGATCAGCTTACGCATCCAGGCCTCCCAACTATTTCAAGCTTTCCAGAATTTGAGTCACCTGCCGGCAAGATGAGGCCTGGGCTGCGTCCCGCCAGCCCAGAGGCGCCTTTTCACCCTCCGGCAATACTTTCAAACGCGCGGCCGCCCGGGCCAAGCGCGGCCAAATCAGCTCAGCCGCCGCTTCGGGCGGAAGCTCGGGGTCGGGCATGACCAGCGGCGCCAAGTTCAAGCCCTCTTCCTTGGCCAGCTCCATAAAAGCCCAAACCCTGCGGCCATCCAGACGAGGCATGGCCAAGGGGCCCTCCCAGCGGAATTCATCGCCAAGGCCGGCCCTGGAGCAAAAATAATTCAGGCCGATCGCCAGCGCGCGTCCCAGCGCGGTCAACCGTTCCTGGGTGGCTGGCTGGGCTGCGCGGGGGATGATGCCTGCGGCCATGGCCAAGGCCTGCGCTCCGGGTGCTTTGCTTTTAGAGGCGGGAGGTTCGCCGGTGCCGGCCAAGGCGGCGAAATCCATCCCCCCGGCCAACTGCGTCCCAAACAAAGCCAGGTCCGGGTTCAGCTTAAAGGCTTGCCGGGCGCCTCCTGGGGCCAAACGGAAACCGGAGGCCGACTCATCCAACACCATGAGAAGCCCACGCCTGCGGATGTCCTTTTCCGCCTGGGCCATGGCCTCGGCATCAGGGGCCCAATCAGCCCTGAGCATGGCCACGCCGGGCTCGCTTTGGGGAGAGCTGAAGGGCGCTCCGCTGCCGGGCGCCATCCAGAGCACGCCGCTGGAAAGCCCCCGCTCCTTGGCCAGGCGGCTGGCGGCCAGCACGGCATGGGCCGGCTTGGCGTAAAACCGCACCCAAGATGGCCAGCCCAGGGCTCTTTGCAAGGTTTGGGCAACTTGCTCGGGCTCAATTTCCCCCGCCAGGCCCCAAGCCCCGGGCCAGTCCTGCCTGGTGAAATCGGCCACCGGTCCCTTAACTTTTGCTTGATCCCGCCAAATAGATTCCAAAGCCTGCTTTTCGGTGGCCGATGGTTGCACGATCATCGCTATCCCCTTGCCGTTTTGACAAAAATCGCTTTGCTACATCATTGTGTAAAGTATGGAGATTATAGCCGCAGCGGCGCGCCGCAACCAGGGTGATAGCTAGTTTTTTTAAAGAAAGCAAGGTTTGCGGCCGATAAAGTTATTGAAAGGGTGTGATGCTCCCAAACTGGAAAAGTGGCCTCCGGCCAAGGAAGGCGCGGAATTTGTGGAAATTACCAAAATTGTAAAAAACAATTTGCCACCGCCTAAAGCGGCCGCGCCTAAACCAGAGCCGGTTGCTCCGGCCTCCATCCCCAAAGATGGCGACCGTGGCGCTACCAGCGCAGAACCGTCCCCTACTGTTTCCAAGAGCGAGTTGCAGAAGGCGGCGCGGGAGCTGGAAGTGCGTTTTAACCTGAAGGTGGAGATGGCCACCGACGAAACCACCGGCCGTGGGGTTGTACGCATTTTCAGCGAGGATGGCGAGCGGCTGTTACGGCAACTGCCGCCCGAACAGGTCCTGCATATGGCTGACGAGGCCCGCCAGGGAAACTTGGAAAGCATCCTCAACAGCATGGTGTGACCGGTGCTTATGGCGCCCCCTGCCCCCTAACCTGCCCCCTGCCCCATACACTGCCATAATCGTTTGCAATACAAGCCGCTTAAAGACTCAGTTCTTTTCCAAAGCAGCCAGCTTGTGATACTATTTACCCAAATCGCGGGGGTCTGCTTTTAAAGCAGGCGGCGGAACTGCTTTGCAGGCCTAGACGCATTTGCATATAAAAGCAGGATGTTCCCGTGATCCGGTCCGCAGATCAGTGCGACAGGGGGTAAGAGTATATTCCGCGCAAATTACATTTTTGATTTTTGCATAAGGCGCTGGTAGGATGCTGGCCAAACAAGAGCAATTGCAGGTTAAGCCCTGGGAGCCTTCCTTGGAAAACAATTCCCCTGGTATGGATAAGGAATCATTACGCATTCTGCTGGAGGACGACGAAGAGAACATCCGCGAAGCGCTGCGCGAATACCTTACCGCCGTAGACCGTCACCAGGTGGTCACCGCCGCAAATGGCGAACAGGCCTTGGACCAGTTCGCGGCCAATAAGTTTGATTGCGCGTTTTTGGACCTAAAAATGCCCGGTATGACGGGGGTGGAACTCCTTACCCGTCTCAAGGAAGCGGACAGTTCCCTTCCCGTGGTGATCATGACCGGCTATCCCTCCTTGGATGCGGCCATTGATACCATGCGCCAGGGCGCTAGCGATTTTTTGATCAAGCCCTTTAATTTGCATCAGGTGAAACTCACCCTGGAACGGGTGGTGCGCGAGCAGCGCATCTTAAAGGACAACCTGCGCCTTTCCGAACGGCTGCAGCACCAGGCGGCCATGGAAAAGCTGAACCGCGAGCTTTCCCGCCGCATTCGGGAACAAAACATCATCCACCGCATATCCGAGTCCTTGACCGCTCTGCATACCTCGGAGGACATTTATCAAGGCATGGTGGATTTGGCCTGCCGCCACTTGGACGCGCAGAAGGCGGCGGTCCTCTTACTCGATAGATCCAACGACCAGTTGTTGGTCATAGCAGCCCATGGCTATGATTCCCCGGTGGTCGGTAAAACCATAGGCCAGCTTGGCGAGGGGGTGTGCGGCAAGGTGGCCCAGGAGGGGGAGAGCATGTTGGCCTCTCCCGACCGCGACCCCCGCTTGTCCGCCCTACTAGCCATAGAAGAGCGCTGTCTGGCCTTGCCCATCAAAATTCGGGAAGAGATCTTCGGGGTCCTCATTGTTGCTGACAAGCACGGCGGCGTTGCCTTCCAGGGCGAAGACATTTTCATCGCCAACTTCCTTTTGGATAAAGCGGTTCTGAATCCTGTCAAATGAGTGCCGCCGTCTTTAGTATTGATGACATTGGCAAAAGAAACAATCGTTTCGGCAAAACCGTCGGTATACTGCATGGCGATTTCGACCTGAATGTTGTCGCGTTGCTTGTCGAAACAGATCACCTGCGGGTGCAGCGGTGTCCTGCTTCGGTTCAGATGCTGGACAAATTCCTCTATCCCCCCCTTGTAACAGAACGTTTCGGACCGTTCCGGCTCGTCGCTCGACAACTCGATCTTGATGGCCTTGTTCAGAAAGGCCAGTTCGCGCAGCCGGTTGGCCAGAATGTCCCACTCGAAATGAAGGGTGGAGAAGATCGTGGCATCGGGAAAAAAGGTAACCAGGGTGCCGGTGCCTTTGGTGGTGCCGATCGTCTCGAGCGGAGAGACGGTTTT
>CAZDRW010000300.1:0-4959 GCA_964507555.1 uncultured Desulfarculaceae bacterium | reverse complement strand
CTGCCAGAGCCAGAGATCTTCATTTTTCGCCGGTGCAGTAATTGGGTGAGGCTCAAATAGGCCAAATTCTCACCTAATGGCCGGTACAAGTTCGGGGTGATACTCATTGCCTTTAGTCCGCCCTTTGGATAAGCTCCACCATAAAGCCCTCCTCGGTCCGAAAGCAAAAAAGCCGAACGTACCGGCCGGATGGGTCAGGCATATTCAAGGGTTCGCTAAGAGGATGCCAACTCTCCCGGCTAAGACTCGCGTGGACCGCGTCCAAATCAGGCACGGTCAAGCTGGTCCCAAAACCGCTGCCATCGGAATTGCCGCCCTGGTCGCCTCTGGTTTGGTGCACCAGCTCCAGGCATATCTGCTGGTCCGGGTGCTTCAAGAAAATCATGTCTCCCCTGAAATCAGGGATGCCCAATAAAGTCGATATGCTGCTGCCTCGAATCCCTTCCAGTTGTTGCATTATTGGCATTCCCAAAATGCCGTTGAACAACTGAAGGGCGCGCTTCATCTCTTGCACGAAGATGGAAACATGATGCATGCTGGCGGACAAAGTCCTCTCCTCGCTGATGATGGTTTTCAGGCGCTAAGTATAGCTACGGTGCAGGATTTGGTGTCTCCCGCCTTGTCCCCGCCCATGCAGTGGGCCAGACCGATCCTGGCCCCCTCTATTTGGCGAGGTCCCGCCAGGCCCCGGAGCTGGTTCACCACTTCTATGATCTGGGCCACGCCAGTGGCCCCTACGGGATGCCCCCGGCTAAGCAGGCCGCCTGAGGGATTCACCGGCACCCGGCCCCCCAGCGAAGCGTGGCCCTCTTCAACAAAGCGACCGCCCTGGCCGGGCGGGCACAGGCCTTTTTCAATAATGTTCTTGCTCTCTTGCAGAATCACCCCAGGACCTCCGGTGACCATGAGGGTGGGGTTCAAGTTGCCGGCGATGATGTCGTTGGGAAACACCTCGGCCGCCCGGGTCACGTCGATTTCATGCCCCATGCTCACGATGCCCGGATCGCCCATGGGTATCTCGGCCCAGGCTTCCAGATTGGCGTTATGCTCGCCGCAGATATGGCAATAGATGTGCTTGAAGCCCATGTCCAAGATGTTCTGATGCAGCTTTTTCATGATGGGCAGGGAATATTCCTTGAACATCTTGGGCGAGATCAACTGATTGGATGAATAGGGCTCGCCGGTGAAAGTCATTATCCGATCGGTGCCGAAATGCTTCTTCCACATCAGCACCAGATCCAGGGTGTGCTCCAGGCCGATCCTGAGCAGTTTTTCCGCGCTGGCTTTATCCTTGAACAGCCATTTACAGAGGAGTTTCGGCCCGCAGAGGTTGCCCGCGAAACTGAAAGGCCCGCCCATGAACACCCGCACAAAGATTAGTTCAGGGATCTTGATTCCTATCTTGATTTATCTAAGAAGACGCCAACAAGGTCACTCGCGGGCGGCCCCGGCTGGGCTCGGCATCCACCGCCACCTCGACATGATAGGCTTGGGACAAGAGTTCAGGCGTGAGCACCTCGGCCGGGGCTCCCATGGCCAGGGGCCTGCCCTTGCTCAAAAGCAGCAGACGGCTGCAATAGAGAGAAGCCAGGTTGAGATCGTGGCTCACCAGACACACAGCCAGGCCGTCACCGCGGCAGGCACGCTCCAGCATGCCCATAGTGCGCAGCTGATGCTCCAGGTCCAAGGCGCTGGTGGGCTCGTCCAGAAGCAGGATGCCGGGCCGGGCGGCCAAGGCCCGGGCCAGGGCCAGGCGCTGGCACTCGCCGCCGGAAAGCTCGCCGGCCCGGCGCTGGCGCAGTTCCCAGATGCCGGTCTGCTCCAAGGCCCGGCGGGCCTCGGCCAAGTCTTCGGCGTTTTCGAACAACCGGCCGCCCATGACCGCAAAGCGTCCGGCCAGGGCGGTCTCCAGCACGCTGAAACCCGGCGCCAGTTCGGCGGCCTGAGGCACCATGCCCATAAGCCGGGCCACCTCGCCGCGCTTATATTGCTCGATCGGTCTTCCGTGCAGCTGCACCTGGCCCGCGTTGGGCGGCAAGAGCCCGCAGAGCATGCCCAACAAAGTTGACTTGCCCGAACCGTTGGGCCCGATCACGCCCAGGATGTCCCCGGGTTTTAGCGCCAGGTCCACCTCCTCCAGCACCGGCTGGCCGCCGTAGGCGAAGGCGAGACCCGATGCGCTCAAGACTGGTTCGCTGCGATCCGCCTGCATGGCTTGCGGCATTACCACCATTGGCTGCCTCGCTTAGCCAGGAGCAGCACGAAAAACGGTGCGCCCAAAGCGGCGGTGACCACGCCCACCGGCAGCGAGGTGGGGCTGATGATGGTGCGGGCCACGGTATCGGCCAGCACCAGGAAGCTTGCTCCTAATAATGTTGAGGCCGGCAACAACAAGCGGTGATCGTGGCCCAAGACCATGCGCACCAGATGCGGCACCATGAGACCCACGAAGCCGATAATGCCGGAAAGGCTTACCGTGATGCCCACCACCAGGCTCACGATCAGAAACAGGATCAACTTGACCCGCTCCACCGCCATGCCTAGGGTGGCGGCGGCCATGCCCCCGGCCGAGAGCAGGTTAAGGTGCCGGCCGAAGAAAAACGCCGCCACTCCGCCGCCCAGCACCACGGGCAAGAGCAGCCACACCTGCTGCAGGCGCGCGGCGGATAAATCGCCATAGAGCCAGAACAGGATGGCGTGCAGTTTCTGGTCGGTAGTGGTGGAGATCACGAACATGATAACCGCGGTGAAAAAGGCGTTGATCATAACCCCGGTGAGGATCAGGGTGCTGGTTTCCATGCGGCCCCTGCGGCGGGCGATGGCCAGCACCAGGCTAATGGTGGCCAGGGAGCCGCCGAACGCCATCAGCGCCAGGGGCAGCAGCCCGGCCCAGCCCAAGAGCAGCGCGCATACCGCTCCGGCCGCCGCGCCGCCCGACACCCCCAGGATGAAAGGCTCGGCCAGGGGGTTGCGCAAAACGCCCTGAAATACCGCGCCCGACATGGATAACCCCGCGCCCACCAGGGCGGCCAAGAGCAGCCGGGGCATGCGCAGATCACCCAGGATCACTTCGGTGGCATAAGGCAGCTTGCCGCCGGTGAGCCAGGCCCACACTTGCGCTGGTCCTATGCTGGCCGTGCCCAGCTTGAGGCCCAACAAGAGGCTCACCACCAAGAAGCCCAGCAGGGCCAGGCAGGTGATGCTGACTTTAGTTGGCGTGGCTCTCATGGCTTGGCATCCGGCTGGGTCGCGGCAAAACGCTCGGGATGGATGGCTCTAGCCAGCGCCGCCAAGCCCAAACCCAGGCGCGGCCCGGGCCGGTCGGTAAAATCCGAGTTAATGTACATCACCCGCACCCCGGGCCGGTCGCCCACCCCGGGCATGCTGCGCCAGTACTTTAGGTCGCGCTCCAGTTGCTGCCCCCGCTCCATGGTGGACAGGACCACCACCTCCGGCCGGGCCTGCACCACGTACTCCAGGCTGAGGCGGGGCCAGTGTCCCGGCGCGTCGGCGGCGATGTTCTTGGCATGAGCCATGACCATGAGTTCGTGGTTGATAGTGCCCTTGCCCACGCTGATTAAGGGGCGCGAACCGATAATCAACAGCGTGGGCCGCATGGACGCGCCCTTTAGCTTTTCCGCCACGGCCGCGAACTGCTCGCGCAGGCGCCGGGCCAGCTCCAGGCCTTGTTTTTCCGCGCCGCACACCAGGCCCAGCTTGGCCAGGGTGGCGGGAACGTCCTTGGGATCCTTGGGTGCGGTGACATAGACCGGAATGCCGGCGGCCGTGAGCTTATCCACCACCCAGGGCGGGTTGCCTTCGCGGGTCGCCAGCACCAGATCCGGCGCCAGTTCCACGATGCGCTCCAGATTGGGCGCGGTGTAGGAACCCACCCGGGGGAGGTGCTTGGCTGCCTCCGGGTAATCGCACCAGGTGGTGGCCCCCACTATGCGTTTCTCCAGACCCAGGGCGTAGAGCGTCTCCACCAGGGAGGCGATCAGGCCGATGATGCGGCGGGGATGGTCGGGCACCACCACCTTGCGGCCCATCTCGTCCACCACCTCGCGGGCCGTTGCCGCGCCCGCAGGCGCCAGGGCGGCCAGGCAGATAAGCAGCGCTATGGCGATGATGCGCCTCATGGTTGCTGGCAGCCCTCCTAAAAAATAAAAAACCCCGGCCCCATTAAGGGGCTCAGGGACTGCACCCGGCTCGCTTGATCCCCAAGCATGGGACCGCCTTGTAAACCGAAACACCGCGGCGGCGGCCCGGGAAGCGGACAGGTATTCTGGCTTCCGGATCATCCGAGGAGCCGCGCCTTCCCGCCCTCGGTCCGGCTTGGCGCCTCCCGCGGCAGTGGCTCTCTGAGCGGCTCTCGTCCCCGGTTACAGCGGCGGGACCGCGACGGATTTCCACCGTCTTCCCTTCCATGGCTCTCTAAATGGAGCGCCCGCTTCCCTTTGTCTTGATTTAGCTATCATGCCGGGGGGATGCTGTCAACGGGAGGAATGCAAGCGCTACTTACTATAAATACATTGCGTCAATATTATTTATTTAGATAATATAGATTGCATTCTTGGTTTCGGGGTAGCTCATTTGTTTCTACACATATCCTCTTATACCTATTGCCCCCTCTTAGAAATATCTTGCACTATGAACGAGAGGAAACTATGAGCCCAATATCTAAAGATAAATTTAAATTTATGAGACATGATTTTATTGGAGCCGAAGGGGCAGAAGAAGATCAAGATTTTTTATTTGACTGTTTTGTAGACACTGGTGATTTAGATGTCCTGAGAGATATTAAAAGCCCTAATAGAATTGTTGTAGGCAGAACTGGGACAGGCAAAACTGCGCTACTTATCATGCTAAAGCAAAAAGAGGATCATTTTTCATGGATAGAACCGCATGAACTCTCACTGCAATACCTATCAAATTCTCCTATTTTAAAATGGCTTACTG
>CAZDRW010000299.1:2944-4962 GCA_964507555.1 uncultured Desulfarculaceae bacterium | reverse complement strand
CCCGTTGTAGGAGTCAAGCTTCTAGCCGATAAGTTACATCGGGTATAATTGACGGTTCCATTGCTTAAACTGCTATTTTTTATTTTATGCGCATTCTCCCGAAAGGCCACGCAAAACAGGAACAAGGCGGTCCCCGCTCACGGGGCCGCCTTGTTGGTTGTAAGTGGGGCGCCTCTACGCATTTTGCGCGAGGCCGGCAGCCTGATTTTTTTGACGGGAGTTAAGCGGAAAACAGCAGCCAAACCCGCGGCAGCGCGGCCGCTAAAACCAAGCATTGATCATGGCCGGCCCCAGAGCCGCGGGCCTGAATTCGGGCGGGCCGCGCTGGCGGGACAACTTCCTAACGCCTTGCCCGGCGCACCTTTACAGCGGGCAGTCCGGCTGCCCAAGGCCTAGAGGCCCACCACCATGAAACCTATTTCCCTTACTTCCGAACCCGGATCATGGGCATTCCAGGTGATCTCCAACCTCCTTGCGTTGCATTGGGAATTGATCTCCATCCAGTCAATCTCCGAGCCGCCGCTGCCGCGGGTCCGGTCCTCTGTCTTGGCTTCCCGGATATGAGCGATATAGGCTGGATCGCCATGGAAGTACCTGTCGATAACATCATCGCCTTCATATACCCTGGTCACCTTGTGGATGGTGGCATCACCCACATCGCTGCCTTCGCCCTGCACCGCGTCAAAGGGCACCGTGACGGTGCCGTTCCGGCGGGTAGTTGTTTTGGTGACAAACACTCCGGATATGGCTCTCATGGCAAATCTCCTTTCTAAGCGCACTTTCGCGCCATCAAACCAAGGATCCGTGCTCCAATAACCCTGCAACGCGAGTTATCGCATTTGCATCCCCCCTTTCGGATTATTCAGGTTTGCCTTGCTGGCTTCCGGCTATGAAGGCGCTGATGCCTTGCCAGCCGCCCCAGGCCAGCGTTCCAATCACCTATATTAATTGTGGCAGCTTTGGCTATGAGTCCATAGACAGCCCGGCTACGATTTTTCATGGATATTGGGATAGCCTGCGGCGGGGATTTTTTGGGGGGGTGCGAGCGCTGCATGAGGCCGCCGTCCCCGTTTATGCTGGAGCCGGCCGAAAGAAAATATTTGTAACCTAACCGCGAGCCGGAGCCGCCCCAGCTTTTCCGTCAAGCGCACAACTTCAGGTATTCACTCGAGTATTCAATCTTGGCGCACAACATGTAAAAACACTGTAAAGCATTGATATGCAATATCATCTTGACTTGCAGTCAAAAATGGCATAATAATACATTCTGAATACTCCAAGGTGGATATCAATTGCTTGGGCTTTGCGTCCCTTCCCACCGCCTAAAGGGCCTCCGGCCTGGCTCCGGGACGCGGAACCCGATATTTCCAGCGCCCGGTGCTGTTTGATAATTATCCACCACCTGCCGTAAAGAGATGGGGGGCGGCAGGTGGCCAGCCAGGGCGGCTCCCAGCCGCCGGATGGCGTCCGCGCCGTCCGGCGGCAGTTTTTTTTTAAGCCCCGGCGCCAAGAAAAACCGCCGGACCCCAAGGTTTTCTAGGAAGAAGCGCTCCTGGGTGCTAAAATTAAATTCAGCATAAGCTATGGATTCCTCTGGGTACCCTGCCCCACGAAAATTCATATTTTTAGCCAACAGGAGTATGCGTGGGAACCGCCATGCGACATCGCCTGCAAGTCGATGAGGCTACCGGCCTCTTTGTGGTGACCACCGAAGGCGACGCCACGGTGGAGGGCATCATCGCCTTCCTGGATGATATCATCGCCCATCCCCTCTGGAAGCCCGGCATGGACATCCTTTTGGACCATAGGGCCCTCAGCGTGCTTAATGTCAACCCCAGGGGCGTTGAAAAGGTGTCGGACTATTTTGCCGGGATAAGCGAGGCCCTGGGCAATGGCAAGATCGCCCTGGTCATGAACAAGGACGTGGATTTCGGCATCACCCGCGCCTGGGAGATTTTGACCAGCGACAGGACCAGCATGCGGATCAACGTCCTGCGCTCCCTGGACGCCGCCCGGGA
>CAZDRW010000299.1:0-2934 GCA_964507555.1 uncultured Desulfarculaceae bacterium | reverse complement strand
AACCTGGAGGCGTTTGCGGACGAGGCGGCCAAGCTGTGTGGGGAGTGTGGGGACTTGTAGGCTCTAGATCGCCGCCAGCGGCGTCAGCGCGACCAACGTGGTGGCGAACATGACGACCGACAGGACCAGCATGCGGATCAACGTCCTGCGCTCCCTGGACGCCGCCCGGGAATGGGTCATTGATGACGACAATCACGCCTAGCGCGCGCCCTCTCCACATCGCCGCTTTTTAGCTAGCATATCCCCCCAAATGCCGGGATGCCGCCTGCTTGACGCCAGGCATGCCATGGGCTAACATTCGCCCTGCCTCGCTGGGCATCCCCCGCCGACCTGAATCCTAAAGGAGACGCCTGCCGCCATGTTAAGAAAAGCCTCCGGCATCCTTTTTATCTGCGCTTCGCTCCTCATGCTGATCTGCTTCGCGCTTTTGGGAATTAAGTTGGGCTATCCGGACATCCTGCGCCAGGAAACCGGGGTGGCGCTGGCCAAGTTCCTGGCCAACGCCGGCCTGGCCCGCGCGCTCTACTACGGCCTAATGATCTCGGCGGTATTGGTAATCATCGAAGCGGTGCTGTTCCAAAGAGTGTTCAAGCAACAAAGCGACAGCGTGTTTCTGGAACTGGGCAAATACGCGGGCATCTGCGCCGGTTTCAGCTTCATCTTCGGATTCATGCGCTGGGTATTCCTGGTTCCCTTCCTGGCCGGAACCCATGCGCAGGCACCCCCCGGCAGCGCCCTGGCCGATACCAGCGCCTTTTTGTTCCGCGCCTTTGACACTTATCTGGGCACCACCATCGGCGAGCACATGGGGTTTCTTTTTCTCAGCCTGATGCTTTTCTTCTTCGGCATCGCCCTGATCCAGTCCGGCGGGTTTTCTTCATGCCAAGGCTGGCTGGGCTGGCTGGGCATATTGATCGGGCTCGGCGTGCTCTATGGCAACACCGAGGTATTCGGCTTTCCCCTGGCCTTTGACATCAACCGGGCCGCCACCAAGCTATCGCTGTTGTGGATGATCGCGATCGGCGTGTTACTCTTGGTTGCCAAACCTCCCCAACCTGGCGCCGGGTCCCGCGCTTGACCCTGAACTTAGCGGCCTGAGGGCCGGCGCGGGTTCAGCGCCTCCGTCCGCAAGGTTGGCGGTCAGCGCGGTGCGCGATCAGGCGCGGTTTTTTTTAAGGCGTTGCTTTAGCGGTGGTTTGCCGGCTGGCATCAGATTTTTAAAACGATTGCCTATCTCACGCAGTCAGGGCCGGGCGTTAAGCCCGACGGCCCTCCCCGCAGCCGGAGCGCTCGTCATTAGGGGGCAGGCACGGGCTCACGGCCAATGGGGAGAGCCGGGGCATTTTCAGGAAAGCAATTTCTTGGTCACCAGATGCGCTTCCTTCATTTCCGGGTTAATGCGCAGGCACTGGCTGATCGCCCGCCGGGCCAGGGCCTGCTTCCCGTCCATGTAATAGGCCCGGGCCAGGTTGAACCAGAGGTTTTCATCCTCCCTGGTCACCTCCAGGGCGCGCTGGTACATGCTTATGGCCTCGTCATACATGCCCAGCTCGCGCATCATGATGCCGCTGGCGTTGAAAATGTGCTTGTGATAGGGCTCCAGGACATCGGCCGAGGTGGCAATATCAGCCACCAGCGCCATGGCCTTGCCTCGTTGCCCGGTGGCGAAAAAAACCTTGCTCAGGCCCAGGGAGGCCTGCAAGTTGTCCCGGTCGTACTTTAGCGCCTCGGTGAAATGGGCCGCCGCCTGGTTCAAGTCGCCCTGGGAAAGCTGCCGCATGCCGCGCTTGGATTCCTGCTCCGCGGTGACCGACATCTCGTAGCTTTTTTCTCTGAAGCCCGTCTCCACGAACAACTCGCCCTCAGGCCCCTTGAAGGGAATCACCAAAAGCGGCCCTTGCAAGCCGTGGGGCAGGATGCTGCCCTTGCCGCTGACCACCATGGGCAGGCTGGCTACCATTCTTAGCCCCTGCTGGCTGAAGAATCTGCGCGCCACGCCGGAGATCATATTGGTAAGCTCGCCCACCATGTCCTTGACATGGTTGTCCACCTGGGTGACGCGCTCACCCAGCATGCTCATGATGACATGCTGCAGCAAATCAAAGGTAAAGGAAGCGGCCAGGGAGCCTCTGGCCTCGCCGCTGAGCGTCATGACCGCAGACACGTCCCCCAAGGCACGGCGGTTTTGCTTGAGAAGCGGCTTGAATGGCTCAACCTTGGTCTTCGCCATGGTGCCAAGCACTTCTACGACGCCGTGTAAGAAAGGATTTATGAACTTTACGTCCACGCGCTCCCCCAGGATGCACTGTCGGTCCAGGGCCGGCGCATCGCCCGGCGTTCTTGCCCGCCGGGCTATAAACAGGCCCCTGCGGGTTGTCGGATTGCATGGTTATACCCGAGGCGTGGAACGATTCAGGGGGCTGGTTGCCGAAAGCAGTGTCCGAACGGGATCAGCGTAAAAGGAAGCTGGACGGGACTTCCTTAAGGAAAAAACCGCGGGTCGAAACCTAGGTGACTGCTCTGCGAAACCCAATCAAATGGATAAAGTCCACGCCTTGCGCCGCCTGCGGCTTTAGAAGATGACAATCAAATGCTGTGTACTCTCGGCTCGTTAAGCAATAGGGCAGGCGCCGGTAGCCAAACAACCATGTTTTAACCTTGATCACTCAAGGCTGCTTTATTAACCTAGTACATTCTTGGCGCTGGGTAGTCAAGAACGATTTTGTATTTTGGGCATTGTCACACAATCAAAAAGCCCCTGCAAGCAAAAGCGGCAAAAATCCGGGAGAGATCCTGCCTCGCCGCCGCCTGCGAGAGCGGCTTACAGGCCCGGCCCAAAGAAAGAGGCCCCTTGTCGTTTCCGGCAAAAGGGCCCCTAAAACAAAACCATTTCGGGTTGGATTTTCTCAAAAATTAACCCTGACTCCAAACTGG
>CAZDRW010000298.1:0-4990 GCA_964507555.1 uncultured Desulfarculaceae bacterium | reverse complement strand
ATTCATGCAGCTACGTAAACATCTTTAAACAATTATCAATACTACCTAAATAAGATTTATTGTTTATCGTTCATCTTCGCCATACGCTATGCCTAAAAAAAGTGGCCTGCTTGCTTGTTTCCATCCCACCATTCGATTCAGGGTTGATTGGGTATTGCCTCCGCCACGGCGGCGGTGCCCTTGTTCAAGATTCTTCGCTTCGCTTAATACCACCGCGCCAAATCAGCGGCTGGCTGCCCCCTGCCCCCTCAGGCCTATCCCTTTTGCTGACCTGCCTAGGTCGTCTCATCGCCAGGCAGAGAATTGTCAAGAATCTCCGTGGCAATCTTCCGGTACAGGTGATAGAAGAGCACGCCCATGATCTCATGTCCCATTTGGGCCAACTCCTCGCGCTCGGCCGGTTTCCAATCCTTGGTGGCGTTGACGAAATAGGCTATCTGCTTGCTCACGATGTCACGGAACATGTGAGAGATGTCCTTCAACTGTTCGGGAGCTAACTTGTTCTTGCGGTTGAGACCTATCTTGTCCATGTCGATAAGGACCTTGACGATGATGATGTCGTCCTGGGTGTAGACGCTTTCCCCGTCAATCACCTTGTCGCTGACATAGCCCCACTCCTTGAACCGGGGCAGGTATTTGGGGTTGAGCCCGGTGGCCTCCAGGAAGGCCTCGTCGCCCACCACTCCGCTGCCCAGGTACTGTTCCATGGGCCGGAAATACTCGCTGCGCAGCTTCAGCATCGCCTGCTTGTTGGCGCCCCGGTGCTCCCACATGATTTTCTTGATAGTGGGCAGGGGGAAGAAGAAATCTTTCTGCAGGTCCTTGATAAGCTTGATGCGCTCTACGTAGCTATCGTCGTATTCGGCCGAATTGCTGCCCAACTTGCGCGGTTTGGGCAAAAGGCCAGCCCGGATGTAATAATGAACCGTTTGCTTGGGGACGTCGGCTTTTTTGGCCAGTTCACTGATCTTCATCAAATTATCCGTTCACTTATCCTTCCAGGTTTGCATAGTATTTCTTATGGAATTAACCATGCTTGATTCCCGGATTCATCTATACACTATCTCTCAAAAAATCCCAAGTAGCACTAGGTGCGGCACAACCTAGAGCTGGCAAAGCAGCTTACGCCTCAGAAAAAGCCGCTAAAGTCCTAACGCCCTCGCTAGTGCGCCCGCATGATTTAGTACTCGGTGTTCTGTTCCTCCCCAAACCTCAGCACCCCGCGCCTTTAGTCTAGATGGCCTCCTCCGGCACCTCCATGGCCGACAAATCCTCCTGCCTGAATGCGGCATGCCTGCCGAACACGTTGGTGAGGATGTTGCGGCAGAAGAACTTGGCCGAGGCCATCTTGCCTTGATAGAAAAACCCATCGGCCGAATCCTGGGACACCCCGGCCAGCTTTTCCCTGGCGATAAGCCCCTGCTCCAACAACAGATTGGCCAGCACCGTCTCGGCGAAGCAATCCAGGAAACGGGTGGCGTACATGGGCACCAGGGAGGGCTTTCCTTCTGTAAAGTATTTGACAAAACTTTGCGCGAAATCGGCCACAATACCGGCCGCCTTTTCCAAAAGCTTGAAGTCGCCCGCGAAGTCGGCGTCAGCCACGTTGGTCTTGGCAAAGGCCATCACCTCGCCGATCCATTTTTTGAAAGCCTTGCCTTCGTCGATACCAATTTTGCGCCCCACCAGATCCAGCGCCTGGATGTAGTTGGTGCCCTCCCAGATGGAAAGGATCTTGATGTCCCTGGCGTTCTGCTCCACCGGATAGTCGCTGCAATAGCCCGAACCGCCCAGCACCTGGATGGCGTCGCGGATTAGCATATAGCCCAGGTCGGTGGTGTAGGCCTTGACCAGGGGGGTGAGTATCTCCACCCGGTTCATGGCGCTGCGCCGCGTCTCGGGATCCGGGTCGTGCTGGCCCACATCCATGTGGAAGGCTAAATAGGCCAGCAAAGCGCGCATGGCCTCGGAACCGGCCTTCAGGCCCATCAGCATGCGGCGCACGTCCTCGTGCTGCACTATGGGCACTCGAGAGCCGTGGCGGTCGGTGATGGGCGCGCCTTGTATGCGCTCCTTGGCGTAGGCGCTGGCCGTGTCGTAGGCCGCGGAGGTGAGCCCGCTGGCCTGGATGCCGCAGCCGATGCGGGCGCCGTTCATCATCTGGAACATCTTGGCCATGCCGCTGTGGGGTTCGCCCAAGAGGATGCCCCGGCAGCGGCCTTTCTCGCCAAAGGAGAGTGAGCAGGTGCTGGAGCCATGGATGCCCATCTTTTCCTCGATGCCGGTGCACAAAACGTCGTTGGGCTCGCCCAGGGACCCATCGGCATTGACCCAGATCTTGGGCACGATGAACAGGCTCACGCCCTTGGTCCCCTCGGGGCCGCCCTCGATGCGGGCCAGGGCCAGGTGGATGATGTTCTCGGCCAGATCATGCTGCCCGCAGGTGATGAAGCGCTTGGTGCCTTCGATTTTGTAGATGCGGGGGTCGCCCGAGTCCGGGTCGGGAACGGCCTTGCTGCGCAGGGCGCCCACGTCGGAGCCGGCATCGGGCTCGGTGAGGCACATGGTTCCGCCCCACACGCCGGTATACATCTTCTCCACAAAAAGGGCCTTGTCCTCCGGCGTGCCGAAATCCTCGATCAAATGGCCCGCGCCGATGGCCAGGCCGGGAAAGGTCATCACGGCCATGTTGCCGCTATTGAAGATTTCATTGACCAACACGCTGACCATATAGGGCAGACCCTGGCCGCCGAACTCGGGATCGGAACCTGCGGCGGGCCAGCCGTTTTCGTTCAAAACCCGCCAGCAATCCTTCCAGGAGTCAGGGGTGATGACTTCGCCATCTTTATAAACGCAGCCGATGCGGTCGCCATCCTGCATGGCCGGCCCCAGCACCTCCTTGCCCACTTTCAGCGCTTCATCAACGACCATGCCCAGGTCTTCCGTAGTAAAATCTTGAAAGCGCTCGTAGGCGAGCAACCGCTCTATTTTCATGTGCTCCATGAGCACGAACTTGGTGTCGCGCCCGCTGCGCCGGAAATAATTGACGCCCATTGTTGCTCCCGGTGTGTGGCAAGAATATGGTTTATGCTGCCTGCGCCGCGCGCCCCCGGCGCGCTGATTTAACGCAAAGCATCTATTATTACTTAACGTTTAGTTGCGATAAACGTTATCTGCATAAAGTAATATATTAACTGTTTTTTACAATGTCAATAAAATTGATTTTATGCGCTTGACGTAATATGCTATCTGGTATTAAAGGTGCTTCGGACAAACCTGTTGCAGAAATCCCCGAGTAACGGATTGGGCTGGATTTGCGAGCGCCGGATGCTAAAAAACCTCATTGGTATTCAATAAGGCCCATGGGACGGCCTGGTGTGCCGCATCGCAAAGGGAGGCGCAGAAATGGCTCTAAAAACCGGCGATCAGTACCTGAAGTCCATCGATAAGCTTAAGCTTAGCGCGCATGTGTTGGGCCAAAAGACCGGCAAGCTGGCCGGACATGGCTTGCTCACTCCCTCGCGTCAGGCCGTGGCTTTCACTTTCGACGGGGCTCATGATCCCGCCACCAGCGATATGTTCCGCGCCGAGTCCCATCTCTGCAAGGACCAGGTAAACCGCTTTACCCATTTGCACCAAAGCGCCGATGACCTGGTTAAAAAAGTCAAGATGCAGCGCTACTGCGGCGCCCAGACCGGCTGCTGCTTCCAGCGCTGCGTGGGCCTGGACGCGGCCAACGCCATCTACAGCACCACCTTTGATTGCGACCTCAAGCACGGCAGCGATTTCCACCAGCGCTTCAAGGACTACTGGCGCTGGATACAGCAGGAGGACCTGGTGGTGGACGGCGCCATGACCGATCCCAAGGGAGACCGCGGACGCCGGCCCATCGACCAGGACGACCCGGACCTCTATTTGCGGGTCAAGGAGCGACGCGCCGGAGGAGTGGTGATCAGCGGGGCCAAGCTGCACCAGACCGGCATGCTCAATTCCCACGAGGTGCTCATCATGCCCACCATGAGCATGCGTCCGGGCGAGGAGGCTTGGGCGCTTTGCTGCGCGGTCCCGGTGGACGCCCCCGGCGTGCGCCACATCTACGGCCGCCAGGCCAGCGACACCCGCAAGCTGGAGAGGGATCTCTTGGACGTGGGCAATACCCTCTTTGGGGGGCAAGAGGTGATGACGGTTTTCGAGGACGTCTTGGTTCCCGATGAAAGGATCTTCTTGAACGGCCAGGTGGACTTCAGCGGCATCCTGGTGGAGCGCTTCGCTTCCTATCACCGCCAGAGCTACGGCGGCTGCAAGGTCGGGGTGGGCGACGTGCTGATAGGCGCGGCGGCCCTGATCGCCCGCATGAACGGGGTGGAGAAAGCCAGCCACATCGCGGACAAGCTGGTGGAGATGAACCACCTAAACGAAACCCTGTACTGCTGCGGGCTGGCTTGCTCCAGCCAGGGAGAGGCCACGGCTGCGGGCAACTATCAGGTCAATCTGCTCTTGGCCAATGTCTGCAAGCTCAACGTGACGCGCTTCCCCTACGAGATCGCCCGGCTGGCCACTGATATTGCCGGAGGCTTGTTGGGCACCTTGCCGTCGGCGGCCGATCTGAATGATCCCGAGGCGGGCGTCTATATAGAAAAATACCTGGCGGCCAACCCGGACTTCCCGGTGCGGGAGAGAATGAAGGTATTCAGGCTGATCGAAAACCTGGTGGCCGGAGCCGGCGCGGTGGGCTATCTCATCGAATCCATGCATGGGGCCGGACCTCCCACTGCCCAGCGTATCATGATCAGCCGCCAGGCGGGACTTGAGCAGAAGATCCAGTCCATAAAGAACCTCCTGTCCATACCTTGAACTCCGGTTGAAATACAGGAGGCTAAATGCGGGGAGTATATGAAATAGTTGTTCAGTCCCATTTTTCAGCAGCCCACTCTCTCAAGGGATATGTGGGGGATTGTGAAGCTTTTGGGGAAGATTTTACCCGAAAACA
>CAZDRW010000297.1:0-5033 GCA_964507555.1 uncultured Desulfarculaceae bacterium | reverse complement strand
CAGCTTTGATTTTTTCCGCTGCGCTACTGATTATCATTTTTTTGGCTATTTTCGGCGTACGCTGGTTTTCGCTCACTGTTATCAGCCCGCCGCCCGACCAGCTAAGATGCGCTGGCGGGGATTAATGTTTTTACTTGAGCCAGGCCTCAACTTTCTTGGGATTCGCTTTCATCCATCTGAGTGCGCTCTTGTAGGGATCAGCACCCCTTTCCTGGTTCCACACCATAAGGGTCTCAAGCTCGTTGGGAGTAAGTTTGTAGTTTTTCAGAAATGTGTAGACCTTGGGCATGTCCTGCTTCAGACCCTTGCGCACCACGATGTCGATCTCTTCTTCGCCACCGTAAATATTCTTGGGATCGTCAAGGTACTTCAGCTCCCAGCGGCCGAATTTCCAATGGGGGGTCCAGCCGGTGACCGCGATCCATTTCTTGTTTTTGATGGCGTCGCCCAAGGCGGCGGTCATGGCCGCGCCTGAGGATTCAACCAGCTTGAAACTCTTAAGGTTGTAATCCTTCATGGCCTGTTCGGTCTTGGACATGATGCCGGCGCCGGGATCGATTCCCACGATCTTGTTGCCGAACTTGTCGTGCATCTTTTCCATTTCGCCAATGGATTTAATGGTCACGTATTTGGGGACCACCAGACCGATGCGGGTGCCTTTCAGCAGGACGCCCAGGACCTCCACCTTGTCTTTTACTTTCTTAAAATAGTGACCGTGGGTAGTGGGCAGCCAGGCGGAGGTGAAAAAATCAGCGTCCCCGGTGGAAACCGCCTGCCACATGGCGGCGGCGCTTATCGGCAGGGTCTGAACCTTGTATCCCAGCTTTTCCTGGATAACGGCCTTGGCCAGATTGCTGGAGGCGGTGGCGCTGGACCACTCCACATAAACCAGTTTAATTTTATTTTTTTTTGCCAGAGCCGCCGGAGCCTGGGCCAGACCGGCCATGGCCAGGCAAAGCATGGCGATAAGCGCGACTCTGGTTGAAAAAAGTTTCATCAACTTTCCTCCTGATGATTGGTGGTACACAGGTAAAAGTTTTTTGATATTCCTTGGTTTGGCGGCAAACTTGATTATTCGCCGCGTTGTCATTTGACTTGGCCCCGGCCGATCTTTTGGGTAATGCGGTCCAGGATCATGGCCAGGATCACCACGCCCAGGCCGGCCTCAAATCCCATGCCGGGTTTGAGCCGCTGAATGGCCTTCCATACGTCACCGCCCAGGCCGCCGGCACCGATCATGGCCGCGATAACCACCATGGAAAGTGAAAGCATGATGGTTTGGTTGATACCGGCCATGATGGTTGGGGTGGCCAAGGGCAGCTGCAGCTTGAAAAGCTTTTGGCTCCAGGTGGAGCCGTAGGCGTCGGCCGCTTCGATCAGGTCTTTGGGCACTTGGCGGATGCCCAGGCAGGTGAGGCGGATGGCGGGCGGCACCGCGAATATAACCGTGGAAACCATGGCCGACACCGGCCCAAGGCCAAAAAAAGGTATGGCCGGGATCAGGTAGACAAAGGCGGGCATGGTCTGCATGAAGTCCAGAATGGGCGTGATGATGCGGTAGCAGGTCTCCGAGAGCGCGGCCAAGATGCCCAGCGGCAGGCCGATGGCCACGGCCACCATGGTTGAGAAAAGCACCAGGGCTAGAGTTTCCAAGGTGGAATTCCAAAGGCCCAAGTTCCAGAGAAACAACAAGCCTATGGCCGTGCCTATGGCCAGCTTGACCCCCGCCAAGCGCCAGGCAATGGCCGCGAATACAGCTATCAAAAGCCAGGGCGGCAGCCATTCCATGCCGGTGACCAGGCCGTTGATGCCGGTCTCGGCGAATGCGCTGATGGCCTTGGTGAGGGGCGCGAAGTTGGTCGAGGCCCAGTCGATGGCGGACTCGATCCAGTCGGCCAAGGGTATTTTAGGTATCCACTCCATTATGCCACGCTCCCCCTTTCCGCCAATCCGGCATAGACAGCTCCGCGCACCACAATCCCCATGAGTTTTTGCTCATCGTCCAATACAGGCAGCGGAAAGGTATGCTTGGCTAGGAGCGGGAAAAGGCTGTTTAGAGGGTCGTCTGGATGAACGGTGGGCAGTTCCTTGTGGTTGATGACCTCCTTGATGAGCTTGTCGCCCCGATCGGCGGCGCCCTTGGCCGACTCGGCGGTGAGTAGACCCAAGAAGCGGCCATCCTTTTCCATGACAAAAATGCTGGACATGCCTTGCTCGCGCATCTTGCGCAGGGCCACCAGCGGGCCATCCTTGGGATAAGCCACCACCTTGGCCGAGGTCATGACCGCTCTGGCGGTCAGCACCTTGGACATGTCCACATCTTCCACGAATTTTTCCACATAGCGCGTGGCCGGGTTGGTGAGGATGTCCTCGGGGGTGCCTTCCTGCACCACCTTGCCGTCCTTCATGAGGATGATCCGGTCGCCGATTTTGAGCGCCTCATCCAGATCATGGGTGATGAAGACGATGGTCTTTTTTACTTTGTCCTGCAGGGAGATCAGCTCGTCCTGCATCCCGCGGCGGATCAAGGGGTCCAAGGCGCTGAAAGCCTCGTCCATGAGGAGGATGTCGGGGTCCACCGCCAAGGCCCGGGCCAGGCCCACCCTCTGCTGCATGCCGCCGGAAAGCTGACCGGGCATGGATTGCTCCCAGCCGGCCAAGCCGACCTGGGCCAGGGCGGTTTTGGCTCTTTCGGCGCGCTCGATCGGGTCCACGCCCTGGATCTCCAGGCCGTATTCGGTGTTGGCTTGCACCGTGCGGTGGGGGAAAAGCGCGAAATTTTGGAAGACAAAACCGAATTTCTTGCGCCGGAACTCCATTAGCTCCTTGTGATTCAGCGCGGTGACATTCACTCCGTCCACGGCGACCTTGCCTTTGGTGGGCTCGTTGAGGCGGTTCAGGCAACGGATCAAGGTCGACTTGCCACTGCCTGACAAACCCATGACCACCAAGATTTCGCCCTCTTCGACATGGAAGTTGATATCAAGACAACCCACCGCCTGTTTTGTTTTTTTAAAGATCTCTTCCTTGGAAGCGCCTTCCTTGAGAAGCTTTAAGGCCTTCTCTGGATGGTTGCCAAAGATTTTGTAGAGACCTTCAACCTTTATCTTTATAGACATTTTGCAAAACCGTTCTCTCGCTTATCCTTGGGGGGTGAATTAATACCCAGCGCGCCTAGTGGATAGTTGCCGCCAGGCGCGAATGGTTTATTTGTTAAGGCTAGTTGGGGTAGGTGTAGCTGCGGCGCACCCACATGAAGCGCCATGAGTACAGCGACCGGGTCTGGCCGGATTCGAACCGGCTATCGTATGAAAAGCAAAGTGTAGAGCAGATCATCTTTATATAGTGTCGATACCGGTGGCTTTGCCGCCGCCAGGTACTCCAGGGCGAGAGGTTTCCTTCCACTTGTCCGCGCCCATCATCTCGGCAACTTGCCCGAGAATGCGGTCGATACCGGCCTGCTCTTCGGCGGGAAGCTCCGCCAGGCGAGCTGCAAATAGCTCCTGCAGGGGCGTGGGGGCCGCCTGGGACAAACGCCTGCCTTCGGATGTCAGGTAGATGCTGATTCTGCGGCGGTCCTTGTTGTCCCGGCGTCTTTCCACCAAGCCGCGCGATTCCAGGCGATCCAATATGCCGGTGACGGTGGCCTGGCTTAAGGCAGCCTCCCTCGCCAGTTCGCTGGGTGTGTGCGGGCCGAAACGATCCAAATAACGCAGGCAAACCAACTGGGGCGCGGTCAATTTATAGGTGGCCGCCAGTTTGCGGCTATAAACGTCAATAGCCCTGGTTATGCGCCGCAGGGAATTAAGAATGCTCTCATCATAGCTGGTACCCATAAAACAAAGCCTGAGCTATAGGTTCTAGGGAAAAGGGCAAAGGATAGTATTCTCAATACCCTTTTGGTGCCTAATTTGTGGCAAAAATATTAGTGCTCAAATATTATGTGTTGACAATTACCACATTAAGCAGAGGCAGTCAATTAACCACTGGATATTTTTAGGTAAAAACGTGAAGAATCTAATCACCTATTATGCATAGGCTCGGCTCCTCAGCTGGCTGACTTGCTATGAGGACCGCATATTATGGACCGCCGGCAACCGCTTTAAAACCCATTAGCCGAGCTTTTTCGGAAACCTCGGGAAAGCGATCCAGTTTGGCACAGCTTACTACCCTGCCCTTGAGGCCTTGTTTTTCCAGAAATATGATCTTCTGTTTAGGGATTTAAAGATCCGGTCATGTACGGCATTGCAACCACCAAAGCAATCCGTGGCTTGAATAATTAGGTCTTCAACCGCAAATTACCCATTTTCGCGCTCACCGCAAGCGGAAACACCGAAGAGCGCGACAAATCCATGCAAGCTGGCATAAAAGACAACCTTAATCAGCCATTCAGCCACAGACCATGGGCTACGTGATTGACCGCTGGCTATTGGGCGGGGATTTTGAACAAACCTCGGAGGAGATAGATTCCTATCATTAAGGAGCAACCTTGGGCTTAAAAGTCTTCAGCAACTGTTTTTAATAGCGTTCTTATACAAGGCTTTCTTGACGGGTCTTTAATGATATGTTATTTTAATTACAAGTTTTTTAGTTATTAGCTTTTTAAAAATATTACCATGGATTGCTAAAACGATACGCACTTTTCCCGGTCAGAGGGGAAAGTGTGGTTTTTTTTGGGGGTAATTCACAACCGGGCGGCCCAATCAGAAATCAGGCAGCCGCCTAAAGGAGAGATATTCCAAAGTGTGCACCATATGCGGACACTTCGTCCGAGGAGGGGCCATCTGTTCCAGCGACATCTTTGACATGCTCAAAAAAATGGACCACAGGGGCCCCGATACTCATGGTGTCTATCTTGATCAAAAAGCCCTTCGGGTCGAAGATCTGGACCAACTCCAAGACAAGCTGACCCGCCAAACCCACATTGCCCTGGGGCATTCGCGCCTGCAGATCGTGGGGCGCGAGAACACCACCCAACCCTACTTTTCCTGCGACGGCAAACTGGCCTTGATACACAACGGCGAGATCTACAA
>CAZDRW010000296.1:2906-5036 GCA_964507555.1 uncultured Desulfarculaceae bacterium | reverse complement strand
GTGGAAGGCTTATCCGCCACCAAACTGGAAGCAGGCCTCCGCGCCAACGATCCGCCCATTATCTGCCGGCTGGAGGACGGGCGCTTGCTATTGGATGTGCGCACCCTGCTGCCCGGAGACGATAAAATTATAGCCGCGGCGCTGGGACAGCTGGCCGCCTGATAATTTGGAGGACAACTTGCCCGCCGACACAACTAACTTCGAGTTGACCTACCAAGATCTTCTCCGGTTCGAGGAAACCATTAAGCCGCCTTTTCGTCGAGCCCTGGAGAGTGGCCGGGTGGATCTATTGCCTCCGCCCCAACCCAACCCCGACTCCAGCGATCCGCTGGCCAGGGCGGTGGCCAAAGGGCATGCGGTTTTCGATGAAAGAGGTGGCCGCTTGGTGCTTCCGTTGATAACCCGCGGACCGGCCTTGGGGCTTCTGGTGGTGTGGGGTGTCAAGGCTGAGCAATTGGCGCCTCAGGTGGCCAATTTCCTGGCGTCCCTGGTGGAAACGGCCCTGGAGATGGTACGGCTGCGCCTGGCTGCGGAAACCGATCCGGTTACCGGGCTCCTTAACGAGGTGGCTTTGGAAGACGAGCTAACCCGGGCTCTGGCCGGGCTTACGCCGGCCAAAGTGCATGGCAGGCCGGCCCTGGACCGTCAACGCGATGAAAAGGGATTATCGCTTTTAGCCTTGGAGCCCGAAGGCATGAACGCGCTTTTGGAACGCTACGGCCGGCGTTTCGGCGATCAGGCGGCATCGGGCATGGCACGCAAGGTACGCGAGGCAACCGAAGGCGCCAAAGCTGTCGCCAGGGTGGGCAACGCTTTTCTGGTGTTGTTGGAAGGCGGCGGTGCGGCGGCGCAAGATGCTGCGGGCCGTCTGCGCCGCAGCGCCAAGAGCCTGGAATTGCCTACGCCCGATGGCGGCCAATGGCGACCACACCTGCATTTGGGTGCGGCCACGGCCGATACCCGTGCTTATCAGCCCGGCGGTTTGGCCACCGAAGCGGCGGCGGTGTTCAAGGGCAGGGCGCTGAGGGCCATGCTCTGCGCTGCGCGGATGGGCATGGACGAGCCCTTGTTTTTCAGCGAGATAGTGGACAAGGCCGGACGCATCACCGAGGTGATGCCCTTGGACCGCGTACGCTTGGATCTGGGCCGTTTGCATGGCCTTACCGAGGGCGAGCGTTTTCAGGTGGTGGCCAAAACGGATACCCTTAAACCGGAGAATGATGGCAAACAGCGGCGCAGCGCTGCCAAGGCTGAGATTGTGGTGGTGAGCGTAGCCGAAGAAGAGGCCGTGGCCGAAGTGGTAGCCTTGTACGATCCAACCTGGACCCTACGCCCCGGCGATGGACTGCGCCGCAGCAACGTCGACAGTGAGACTGGCGGCGAGCCCGGCAGCGAAGAAACCGTGGAGATTGGGGGCCAAACGGTGCGCGTGGTTTTGGATGAAGTTACCGGGTTGGCTTGCCATCGGTCATTTATGGCGCTCTTTTCGGCACTATGCGCGACCGAGCCAGCCTTCGCCGCAATTGTCATTCGCGTTGAAGGCCTCGAGGGCGTAAGGGAAGAAGCAGGCAGCGTAGGCGCGGACGCACTCATGAAAAGCTTAGCCGGAGCTGCGCGCCAAATATTCGCTGGCGGTGATTTTCTGGGTCGGTTCGCGCCAGACACCTTAACTGCGCTGATGCCCGGGGTCGATGCCGAGGCGGCTCGGGCAGCCGCTGAGGAGCTTATCGCTCGCTTGGCGGATACCACACAGAGGGCATTGCGGGCGGGGGTTGCGGTGCATCCCTGCCCGGGCTTCGAGCCGGCCGAAGCCTTGGATAGTGCTGCCAAGGCTTTGGTACACGCTGGTTTCCTGGAGCCCGGGGCGGTGGTGGTATTTGACGCGGTAAGCTTGAACATTTCGGGCGATGCGCTGTTTGCCCAAGGGCGCATCAGCGAGGCCGTGGCCGAGTATGAACGAGGCTTGGGGCTAGCCCAGGAGGAGCCCAATCTTCTTAACTCCTTGGGCGTGAGCTATGGGCATCTTGGCCAAATGGATAAGGCCATGGCCTATTTTGAGCGTGCCCTGGAGGCTGCGCCAGATGATTTTATGGCTCACTTCAATCAAGGGTATGCGCTGATGGGGCAGGG
>CAZDRW010000296.1:0-2896 GCA_964507555.1 uncultured Desulfarculaceae bacterium | reverse complement strand
TCGTCTCTCCGAGGCTCGCCAGCGCCTGGAAGCCAGCTTGGCCTTGGAGCCGTATCATGCGGACACAATTTTTCAACTGGGCCGTTTAGCGCAAGGCGAGGGAAGGTTGGCCGAGGCGCTCGGCTTATTTTCCCGCGCAGCCCAGATACCTGAATGTAGACCAGCAGTCCATCGCCACCTGGGAGAAGCTTTAGCAGCATCAGGCCGCTTGAGTGAGGCGGAAGAGGCCTTTCATAAAGCGGTAAAGGTCAACCCCAATGATGCCGCCGCTTTGGCCAGCTTAGCGGAGATGTACCTGCATCGTGACGCCAATCTGGAAATCGTTCTTTCCCTAGCCCGTAAGGCCCGCGAATTGGAGCCCTCCGCCACCCGTCATGTACGCATAATGGCCCGTGCGCTCATTTCACTGAAACGTTGGGATGAGGCAGCGGGGCTATTAGGTCAGGCCGTGGATCAGGATCCCAAAGATCCTTTTATCGCTTTACAATCGGCTCGCCTGCACGTAGCCCGGGGAGCTATCGCCTCAGCGCGGGACGAATTTATCAGGGCGCTTTCTCTGGAGCCCAATCTGGAGGAAGCTCGCGCAGGGCTGGCGGCTTTGCAAGAAGCGCTCGGCCCGGATGATGGGGCTGAGACGGAGCAAGAAGAGCAGTCAGGGGATAAGCAGCCAGAGCCAGAAGGAATAGCTTAAAACACTTAGTATGTGACTGGCGCTGATGGCTTGGGAGCTTAAATGAGCGTCGCCGCCCATTTGATTGGCCATTATAACAGTGATGGTGGCGCTTGGTGATGACAACAGCACCACCGCCACAGTCATTGGTAATGCTTCGGTGCCCGAAACATATAATAGGGTAAAGCCTAGGGCGGGGATAATCAAAAGCTTAAAGGCCTGCATGATGGCCAGCTTTATCCAAGCCCCGCCCAGAGCCGCATCGGCTAAGTTGGCTCCCACGGTCAAAAGAGCCAACGGCACACCCAACCCGGCCAGAATCTCCAAGGTGCGGTCCAGAAATTCCGGTAGTCTTAAGCCCGCCAAAGCCAAGGCAAAGCCAAGAAGAGTGGCCAGAATTATGGGATTCAGACCCAGCGTCTTGGCGTATGAGGACTTGTGGCCCGTACTGCTACCCCACTTGGTCAAGGTGATAACAGACAAAAGGTTTTGCACGATAATGACGCTAGTGGCGAGAAGACCAGCCGCGGCCAAACCTGGCTGGCCCAAGGCATAAAACACTACGGCTAAGCCCATGAGGCCTTGGTTGCCGTGGGTCGCGCATTGAATCCAAGATGCCCTGTAGGGTGCGGGCTCTTGGCCTGAGATGACCGGTAGGGAGGATAGGGCCACTACTAAAAGCCAGCCCGCCGCAAGCCCTGCCACGGCCAACAATGCCGGTAGCAGTTGCAATGACTCAGCCAAAGGTGCGTGAGCCACTGCGCGCAAGATCAAGGCGGGAATGGCTAGGTAATAGGCCAGACGGTTAGCCGGGCCCACAAAGCCAGGAGGAAAGAATCCCCGGCGGGCTCCGACGTAGCCGACCGCAATTACCAAAAACAGAGGCAATATCTTCAGGAAGATTAGCATTAACTTCCTTCTAAAATCGTTTCATTTAAAAGTCGTGCCCAGCGGTCCGACAAGAAAGTACGATCGAATAGCCTGGGTGGAGGCCCCAGGCTAACTGGCGGTTGCTCTAACCACCTGCGAAGCACCCGGGCGATACCCTCGGAGTCGCCGGGGCGTAACCACTGACCTGCCTCACAGGCATCCAAAATGGCCGTGGCCTCACCTGGAGGAGAAATGGCCAGGGTGGGTCTGCGCAGGGCAAGATGCTCGTAAAGTTTGGCGGGTACCATGCGCTCCAGCCCCGGTATGCCGGCCAGGGTCATGACCAGCACGTCTGCCAGGGCCATGCGTTGGAGCGCCTCATCGTGGGGCAGGTAGGGCAGGGCGTTTATCTCAAGGCCGGGAAGGCCCGGATCCAACGTCTGGCCTGGAACGGCCCGTCCCATGATTTCCACGGACAAGCGTTTGCGTTCCGCCGGTTCCAACAAGGCCATCCCGGCCCAGAGGTCGCGCAGGGGGTGGGATTGAAACACCGTACCCGCATATAGCAGATGCAGACGGCCATCGTGAGGTGGCGGCGGAGGGGGGTAGCGGTCAATGAAGGCGTAATCCGCCGGATCGTAGCCATTGGGGATCCAAACAAACTTGGATTTTGGTCCGCCGTGCAGGCGCTGCAGGCGGCGGCATATTGCAGGTGTGGTTGCTACCACTCGGTTGGCGGCACGAACCAAGCATCGTTCCAGGCTTAATACTGATCTTTTCCACAAGGGGCCGCCACCATGGGCGGTAAATCCCTTGCTGAAAAAACCGCTCCAGTCGTCACGGAAGTCCAGCACCAGGGGTAGGCCGACCAGGGCCGCTACGGCCCGCCCCAGCAGAAAACTGGAAAAAGGCGGCCCCGTGACAACCACCGCTTTCACCCGGTGGCGGCGAGCCGCGGCCAAGGCCCCGGGCAGAGCACTGACCAGCCATATCACATGGCGGTCTGGAAAAAGAAGCTCCATACCCAAACGGCCCAGGTGGGCGACCGTGCTGGAGGTCGCGGGATGACCGTTTGATTCAGAGGCCATGGATCTGGGCTCAAAGGTGGGAAGGCGCTCAACTAGTAGTCCGGTCGGCAAGACGCGGGCATAGGAATCATCCTG
Organism: uncultured Desulfarculaceae bacterium; assembly: GCA_964507555.1. Lineage (GTDB taxonomy): Bacteria > Desulfobacterota > Desulfarculia > Desulfarculales > Desulfarculaceae > Desulfocarbo. The sequence goes on along the minus strand of CAZDRW010000296.1, from coordinate 193 downwards.
CACTGGGGATGAAGCATTCTGCGGGGTGATCACCACCGGCTGCCAGCCATGGCGCACGATGTACTTAACCAGCTTGAGCGCCCGCTGCACTCCGGCCCCGCCGGAGGGCGGAAACACATAGCTGATGAGCATGAACTTGGGCATTTCAGACTCCAGCGGCTTACCTCCAGTGAACAGGACGAGCACCACCCGC
>CAZDRW010000295.1:0-5042 GCA_964507555.1 uncultured Desulfarculaceae bacterium | reverse complement strand
CTCCGGCTTGGGCACCTGGGCGGCCTTGCCCACCTGCCACCACAGCGGCAGGGTGAAGATCGCCACGAAGATCACTAAGCCGGTGATAATCTTACCTGCGTTATACATTATTCACCGCCCTCCTCGCTGGGCTCCTCGCCCTCGTCCGCCTCTGGCCAATCGATGGGTGGCAGACCCACATTCTCGCGCAGGTCGTTCACTTCCTCGCCGCGCAGGTTGTACTGGCGGGGTATCTCGCCGTCCATGATGAGCGCATTGGCCACCAGCTCGGTTACGCCGCAGTTGGCCACGCCTCCCACCCAATAATCCAAATGGGCGGGGAAAACGGCCCGGTCGATGGCGCAGACGCACGCCAGGACGTTGACCCCGTGGCGGTCTTTCACGTATTGGACCGCGTTCATCCGGGGCAGGCCGCCCCGGAAACGCATTTCCATGTTTTCGCCCGCGTTCAGGCCGGCGCCGCCTCCGCAGCAGAAGGTGTTCTCGCGGATGGTTTGCGGCGGCATTTCGAAGAAGTTGTTGCAGACGTTGTTGATGATGTAGCGCGGCTCTTCCAGCATACCCATGCCGCGGGCGGGGTTGCAGGAATCGTGGAAGGTGACCCGCAGGTGGTCGTTGCGGCTGGGGTCCAGCTTGAGCTTGTTGTTGTGAATCAAATCCGCGGTGAACTCCGAGATGTGCACCATCTTGGTGGATTCCGCGTTATTGAACCTGGTGCCGGTTATGGGGCTGACCGGCACTTCCAGGTGATCGGCCGGGCCATTCATGGTGTCCATATACTGGGTGATGACCCGCCACATATGGCCGCACTCGCCGCCCAGGATCCACTTGACGCCCAGGCGCTTGGATTCGGCGTACATCTTGGCGTTCAAGCGCTTCATCATCTCGTGGGAGGTGAAGAGGCCGAAGTTGCCGCCCTCGGAGGCGTAGGTGCTCCAGGTGTAATCCAGGCCGATATGCTCAAAGAGCATCAGATAGCCCATGAAGGTGAAGATGCCCGGATCCGCGAACACGTCGCCCGAAGGGGTGATGAAAAGAAGCTCGGCCCCCTTGCGGTTGAAAGTGGGGTTGATTTTAACCCCCGCGTATTCCTCGATATCCTCCAAGAGGTAGTCAATGTTCTCTTTAAAGGTGTGGGGTTTCAAGCCCAGGTGGTTGCCGGTGTGGAAGCAGTTGTTGACCGGCGTGCCCACCCAATCCACCTGACAGCCCAGGAGGTTCAAGATTTCCCGGGCCATGATGGTGATCTCGGCGGTGTCGATGCCGTAGGGGCAGAACACGCTGCAGCGGCGGCATTCGGTGCATTGGAAGTAGTAGTAGAACCACTCCTTGATCACCTCTTCGGTGAGCTTGCGCCCACCGGCCAGCTTGCCCAGGATCTTGCCGGCCGTCTTGAACTCGCCGCGGTAGATGCTGCGCAGGAGTTCTGCCCTTAAGACCGGCATGTTCTTGGGATCGCCGGAGCCGATGAAGAAGTGGCACTTATCCGCGCAGGCGCCGCAGCGCACGCAGACATCCATGAATATTTTAAAGGAACGGAAGCGCTTCAGGCGTTCCTTGATGCCGTCGCGCACAATGCCCTTCCAATCGGCGGGCAGTTTCCAGTCTGCGTCGGTCGGCTGCCAATCGCGGGGGTTGGGTTGGCCCACGCCCTCCAGCGATTCCTTTTTGACCGCCCAGAGGAACATGCCCGGTCGGAACTCGGGCTTGGTGTCCATCCAATCCGCGGCAGGCGGCTTGTGATCTACCGCCGCTATCTGTTCGGGCTTGGGAGTAGGATCAGCCATCTCATCAATCCTTTTGTCAAGGGAACTTATTTGCTACCCAAGTTGGTCGCGCGTCGCACTCCAGCCGGGTGACTATTCCTTATTTTCTTCCGGCGCCCCGCCAGCTTCAGCGCCCTCTCCGGCACTCTCCTCCGCGCCCTCGGCGGCCGCCGCTTCCTCTGCCGGGTTATGCTCCACCGGCAGGCCCGCCTCGATCATCAGATCGCGGAAGTCATCCTCGTACTCACTATAGGTGTGGGTCTTGACCGGGTAGTTCCACGGGTTGACGTGCCGCACCTCGCGGGAATTGCTGGGCAGGTTGCGGGTGGGGCTCATGAACACGCCCGGCATGTGCATCAGTTTGCTGAAGGGGAAATAGGCGAACAATACGCTCACCAGGAATATGTGGGCGTAGAACAGCGGATCAATGGGCTTGGCCGGGATCAGCGGTTTCATGGTGGCCAGGCTCATGGTCAGTTCCTTGACGGACTCGATATCCACCCGCAGGAAATAGCGCATCAAGATGCCGGTGATTCCGATGCCCATGATCAAAAACAGCGGGAAGTAATCCGAGGTCAGGGAGATATACCGGATATTGGGCATCCGGATGCGGCGGTCAAGAAGCGCTCCGGCCATGGCCACCAGGATTACGCCGCTCAAAAGCAGCTGGGGCAGGCCCACTTCGAAGAAGCCGTCCAGGGACTCGATCACGCCCACCAGCTTGGGAACCGGCTCCATGAAGAAACGCAGGTGCCACAAAATTACCACCAGGAAGGCGTAGTGGAACAACATGGCATAGAGCCAAAGAAACTTCTCCGAACCCTGACGGATCACCGGTTGACCGTGCTCCACCCGGTAGTCCAGCTTGGTGTTGCGGAAAAGCGAACGCATGGTCACCACCTCGAAAAACATGCGGGCCATGACGGCGCCGGTGGAGGTGGGGTTGTCGATCTTGTTGGGCTTGATCCAAGAAAGGGTTTTTTGCTGTCCGCAGGTGGTGGGGATGCAGAACGGCACTGCCGAGCGCCCCCAGTCCAGCACCTTGAGGATCAACCCCAAGAAGAAGGTAATCACGGCGGCATAGGGTATGACCACCCCGAACAGGTAGGTCATGCCCGCGCCCGCCACGCCCGCGTAGGCGATCGCGATTAGCGCGACTACCGCTAGCAATGAAAAGATGACATGCATTATCCGCTACCTCTTTTCCCGTTAGGCTTGCCTGATAATATCCTTAAGCCAGGTCCGGCTCTTCTTGCTCCGGAATTACGGCAAAAACTCCGGAACGCTCCAAGACCTTGGCGTAGAGGTTCCTCATCTCCTTGGCCTTGAGATCGTATATCTGCTCACGGCAAGACATATAGATTCCGAAGGCCAAGAGCATCAGACGATCAACCATATCCTCATAGCGAAGTAATTCATCCCCCAGGCCCTGTTTCTCTATTTCCTTGCCCAGCCTGTGGCGAACCGCGTGCTTTAAGGCAAAGATGAAGCTCAGGGCATGATCCGGGGTGAAGGCCTGCACCGCGCGGATGCGTATGATCCGGTCCAAAATCTTGTTAAGTTCCTGGCCTTGAGGACTACTTGCCAAAAGCTCGTCGAAAATGTGCTCGGTCTCGGCCTTGATGGTCGCGCCCACCGGATTGGCGAAACCATCTTTGGTTTGCCGTAAAAACCTTGCTGTTTCAGGTGGATAAGTCTCCAGAATTGCCTGAAGCCAGTCCTCCAAAATGGCGGACTTGTGTTTGGTCAGCACTTCCTGGAAACTCACGGGCAACACCTCCGCACCCCACGCGGACTAAAATGAGGCCGCCGGAGTGCTTGATCGGGCTCTATTTATGTTTCCGCCTGCTTGGCCTCCCGCGACTCCACGATGGGCTCAAACTGGCAAATGTTAATACAATGAACTAGTTAGCTAGACTGTTTCAGTGGGACATTGTTAGCACAATGGTTTTTGGCAGTCAAGCCATTTGTGCGAGAGGGCACATAAGCAAGCCAACTGGCCGCAACTGGCCACTCTGCCAACCATTTATAGGACATAAGGCGTTTTCCGCCTCTTGACGATAAGTTAAACATGTCAGTCCATGGCAAGCTTACGGCTCTTTGCCCGATTTAAGCGACCCCATTTTAACGGTTCAAATTAGTGATAAATACGCCTGGCCAACGGAGACAAGATGGCGGCAGCGGACCAGTTTTATTGAACGATTGCCCGCAAGCCTTCGCATTGACAAGCTTGCCGGACCACGCCTATACTTTAGCCACCGCACGCTTAGCACCTCTTAAAACTCCATTCGGATACTTATATGAGCCGCAAGGATTATCTCCTGAAGCAAAAACAACTGGGCCGCCGCATCTTCGGCGTGTTTCCAGCCCAATATCCTCGCGAGGTATTGTGGGCCGCCGGCGTATTGCCGGTGGAAATCTGGGATCCGCCTCTACGGGTCAGCGCGGCCGACGCCCATTTGCAGCCCTATATCTGTTCGGTGGTCAAATTGGGCCTGGAACTTTTGCTGCAGCACCAAGCCGATATGGCGGACGGCTTTCTGTTCCCCCACACCTGCGATTCCATCCAAAACCTGGCCTCGGTGGTGCACGATTACATCGGCCTGGACAAGCCCTGTTATTTTTTCTATCACCCCAAGGCCCCTTACCGGGATTCGGCCCGGGAATACTACCAGCGCCAAGTGAAAGCCCTGGCCCAGTCCCTGGAAGAATTATACGGCCCCATTGATCCAGGCGAGTTGGACCACCGGGTAAAACAAGGTCAAGAGATCAATCGGCTCATGAACCAACTCTACCAACGCCGCGCCGCCGGGGTGCTGGCCCTGGACAATGCCCAGTTTTATCAGGCCATACGCCGGGCCGAATGGCTTTGGCCGGACGATCTGATCGCGGAACTAAAAGAGCTATTGGCCCCTCGGCCCGCAGACCCGGACCGGCGCCCCGCCGTGGTGCTCTCGGGCGTTTTGCCCAATCCACCGGAAGTCTTAACCCTCCTGGACGACCTTGGCGTGCGGGTAGGCCATGACGATTTTCTGGCCTGTTCCCGCCGCTGGCTCACGCCCCAGCCCAAGGCCAGCGATCCCTTCCAGGCGCTCAGCGAAGCCTACTTCGGTCTGCCCCCCTGCTCCAGCAAGGACTCGCCCCTGGCCGAACGTCTTGCCTGGCTCTTGGATCTTTGCCAGCAGACCAGGGCCAAGGGCGTGATCTTCTACGTGGTCAAATTCTGCGAAACCGAACTGTTCGACATACCCATATTGAGCGACGAATTGAAGAAGG
>CAZDRW010000294.1:0-5054 GCA_964507555.1 uncultured Desulfarculaceae bacterium | reverse complement strand
TTAATAAAATTATGTTGCGTTTAAGGGGATACACTTATGGCCCTTGAGTTTAGCTCAAACCTTGCCGTTGGCTTTAGCTTACAGAACATACCATTGGGTAAGATGTTCGATCCCCTTGATTCACTGCACGGGAGGAAAAGGTGAAACTTCTGCAGAACCCCTATTTAGGCGGAGGCTGCTTTTTTTGCGGCCCTGAAAATCCCATTGGGCTGAAGCTGAGTTTCTTTGAGACTGATGGCGAGCCCAAGGAACTGGTTTGCCGTTGGCAGGCGGACAAACTATATCGCGGGCTGGGCAGCGTGTTGCACGGCGGCATTCAGTGCGGCCTCTTTGACGAGATCATGGGTTGGACCACTCATCACCTCATGGGCCATAGCGCGGTGACCGGCCAGTTGAAAACCAATTTCTTGCAACCGGTGAGGTTGGGGCAGGAGATAGAGGTGCGGTGCCACATAGCCGAAGTCAAGGGACGCGAGGTTTGGCTGGAAGCCGAAATAAAGGATTCGGGCGGCCAGGTATGCACCAAGGCTAGGGGAAGCTACATCCTGATTCCCGAGGACCGCTTCGCTAAGATAATGGGACCTCAAGGTTGAAACTAATTTAGCAAAGGAAATGGAATGCAAAGGATAGGCATCATAGGCGGCCTGGGGCCGGAATCGACCCTGGATTATTACCGGGGCCTGATCCGGGCCTTCAGCCGGGAGTCTCATGATTTCAACTATCCCGAAATAATCATATACAGCATGAATCTGGGCCAGGTGTTGGCCATGTTCGGGGCTGAAGACTGGGATCGCCTGCAAGATGCTCTGCTGGAAGCCCTGGCGGCAGTGCACCGGGCTGGCGCGGATTTTGCGGCCATAGCTTCCAATACGCCGCACATCGTGTGGGATAGAGTCGAGCCGGTTTCGCCGCTCCCCCTTATCAGCATCGTGGAAACGGTTTGCCGCGAAGCGGTTAGGTTAGAAGTGAAGCGTCCCGGTCTTATGGGCACCAGTCTGACCATGCGTGCCGATTACTACCACCGTCGCATGAGGCAGGATGGGTTGCAGGTGGTTTCACCCCAGCCCGCAGAGCAAGCCTTGATTCAGCACCTTCTGGACACCGAGATTGAAAAAGGCATTTTTAAAGACGAAACCCGGAATAAGCTGCTGGCCGTGGTGGATCGCATGCGGGCGGATCATGGCATTGACTCGGTTATCCTGGGCTGCACCGAGCTTCCTCTTATTCTAACCGAGTCAGAGTATGGCGTGCCGTTCCTCAACACCGCTGATCTGCACGTGCGGGCAATTGTGGAACGCTGCCGGAAAGAAGGCTGACGGGGTTACTTAAGCGCCGGCGCCCGGTGATTGTCTTCCTGGAGCGGTTCGCCGATGGGCAGGGTTAGAGTGGTTTTGGTTCCACCCTCCGGAGGGCTTTCCACATCCAACAGGCCATCATGATCACTGATTATGCGTTTGGTGATGGCCAGGCTCATACCCACCCGATCGGCCTTGGTGGTGAAGAAAGGATCCCATAGATAGGGCAGGTCTTCCTGGTTTATGCCCGGGCCGGTGTCGCGAATTTCTATGATTACGTTGTCCTGGTCGCGGCTCAGTTTGACGCTCAGCTGGCCGCCTTTTTTCATGGCGTCCAATGAGTTCTCCAAAATGTTGTGGAAGGCTTTGCTGAGCAGGTGGGAGTCGACCTGGGCTTCGTAGGGTTGGTTTTCGGCAATTTCCAGATGCAGCGTGACCCCCTGCTTAAGGCAGCGCGGTCTATGCTCCTCTATGATCTCTTCAAGGCAGACTGCCATATCAACCGGCCTGCGATTAGGCTTGGGCACATAGGCGTAGGCCCCCACCTGGGCAACGATCTGTTCCAAACGGCTGGTTGCTTCCAGGATACGGCGCAGGTAGCTCACCAGCTGCTCGTCACCCTCGTGCATTTTGGCAAGCCTGGCGGCCAGGCCGCCGATGGCGGTAACCGGGTTTCTGACCTCATGGGCCACCGCCCTGGAGATGCGATCCAGGCTTTCCGCCTTTTCTTCATACAACCGCAGGGATTGAGCCAAAAGCCGCCGCTCTCTGCGGTGCAGGTGATCCAATTCGGTTATATCCTTGAAGAGCGAGACCAGGCCGACGGTTTTACCATGGTCGCGGATAAGGCTGGTGGTGGCCAAAAGCTCGCGGCGTCGGCCGTCGGGCGTGTGGTAGCTCACCTGACGGTTGCGAAGCGGTTGGCGCGTCTGTATCGCTTCAACTGCAACTTGGTTGAAGTCAAGGTTTTGGGGGTCTTCAAAAAATAGTTCCGCCCAACCCTTGCCCAGCATGTCTTCCTTGGCAAATCCCAAGATTTCGCATAGCGCCTGGTTGACCAGCACTATATCGCCACCGGGCGAAACCACCATAACGCCGTCACTGATGGCCTGGAAAATATTGGACAGTACGAAACGATGAAAAATGGGATCAGGTGATTCGGCGTCGGGAGCGGGGGCGGCAGGTTTTTGCTTGTCTTTATTCACCCGTTCATCCCAATGAAGGTTGGCTATAGCCTAATCTATTGATGCGTCGCTTGCAATGGCCCATATGGCCGCGTATTGGCAAATTAGCCGGGTTTTTATTGTTCTGGTAATGAATTTGATTCACTTATAAAGTGATGCCAGGGCGCCCCCCCACAATGGCATGGAGACGTAAAGATGGCACTAACCGTGCAAAAGTTGTTTGAAGGCATGCCCCAGGCATTTCGAGCCGAGATGGCCGGTGAAGACAGCTTGGTTTTTCAGTTCCACATAACCGGAGATCAAGCCGGTGATTGGTATGTTTGCGTGGAAAAAGGGCAGTGCACCGTTGATCAGGGGGTGCATCAAAGCCCCACCGTGAGCCTGACCCTGAAGGACCATAATTGGCTGGCCATGGCCGCGGGCGAGCTCTCCGGAGCCAAGGCTTTCATGACGGGCAAGCTCAAGCTGAAAGGCGACCTTATGGCCGCCCAGAAACTAGGAACCTATTTTAAATTGACTGGCTAGCGTTCCGTCATTACAAGCTGAGAGGATTTCAACCGGGTCTGTGGCACCTCAAGCGCTTAGAGGCCCGGTCATGCCTTTAGCTTAGAGCGGGATCGTTTTTCATCGCCCTGCGGTGGTGCCGCCAATCGCCGAACTTCCCCAACAGCTCCCATTGCACCGGAACCAGCACGACCGTGAGGAAGGTGGCAGTGCAGAGGCCGGTGACAAAGGTGGAGGCCATGGTGCCCCAGATGATGGAGTAGTAGGGGATGCCGAGCGCCATGGGCAATAACCCCAAGGTGGTGGTGAGGGTGGTGAGCAGAATGGGGCGCAGGCGGATTTGTACGGCCTGTCGGATGGCTTCTTGCCTGTCGCCCAACGCCTTATAGCGCTTGTTGAGAAAGTCCACCAGCACCAAGGCGTCGTTAACCACCACGCCGGTGAGGCCCACGGTGGCGATGAAGCTGTTGACCGTGAACAGGCTCTGCGTAAGCACTTTGCCGAAGATGACGCCAATGATGGCGAACATCACGGTAGAGAGAATGATAATGGGGTTGGTGTAGGAGCTGAACTGGGTGGCCAGGATGAGATACATGATCATCACCGCCACGATGAAGGCGTAGCCCAGCGAGGTGAATGATTTGCGGGTGGTCTCGAACTCCCCGGCAAAGGCCACGGTGGCGCCGGGATAAGAGCCCGCGATCTGGCGGTAGAATTTATTGACTTGTTCCACCACCGCCGGCAGGGAGAGGTCGCCGCCTTCCTTGATGTTGCCGGTGATGGTCCTGGCCCGGTTGCCTTGGAAGCGGTCCAACTGGCCGCTGTCGGTGAATATGTCAATGCGGGCCAGGTCGCCCAGGCGCACTGGGCCGGAAACGTGCTCAAGGAGCGGCACCGCCAGGGCGGCCGATGGTTCGCGCAAGGATGCCGGGTCCAGTTTAAGCTTCAGGTCGACCTCCTCGTCCACCAGGCGGTACTTGCCCACATAGCGGCCTCCCATGACAGCAGACGATAGCGCCACCACTTGGGCGGGGGTGGCGCCGTACTCGGCGGCGCGTTCGGTCAGCACTTCGAATTTGAGCACCCGGTTTGGTATGCCGCGGCCTTCGTCCAGGTCCACCAAGCCCTTGGCAAGGCCCTTTTCCTTGCGCAGGTAGTCCCATACGGCGTTGCTCAGGCCTTGCACCGATTCCGGATTGGGTCCCACCACCCGGATGTTCAAGTCCTTGCCCGCCGGCGGGCCGCCCAGCTCGGGCCTCATTTTGATGCGCACTCCGTTTTTGGCGAAGCGCTCCATGATCCGGCTTCGCATGTATTCCAGATGCTCTTGGGGGTCGTTGGAAGGGTTGTTGACAAAATTGCGGTCGTCGCGGGCCGGCAGAGTCACCGCCACATGGCCCACATTGAACCCGAAGATGGGCTCATAGTCCTCGCTGGGATAAAAGCCCGCATAACCCTGAGCGCTGTTAGCCATGCCCGGGCCGTCGGCCATGATGAAATCCTCGATCTCTTTCAGCATGGCGCTGGTCTTTTTGATGGGCGTGCCCACCGGGCTTTCCACCATCACATAGTAGAGCTCGTATTCATCGGGGAAAAACTTGACCTTGATCAGCGGGAGTTGGCCGGTGAAGCTGACCACGGCAATAAAGAGCGTTGTGAAGAAGGCGGCGGCCAGCGCCCCCAGGGAGAGGCCTTTGTGCCGTTGGCACCAGCCCAAGGAGGCCAGGGCGAAGCGGCGGATGAGGGCCATCACCCGGTTTTCGCCGCTGAAATCCTCGCTCTCCGCGTCGAAATGGGTGTCTCCCTTTTTGGGGCCGAAGTCTTTGTAGTGAAGCGGCAGGATAAAAAGGCACTCAAACAGGCTGGCCGCGATGGCGAAGGTGACGGCCTTGGGCACCAAGGCGAAGAATTCGCCGGTGGAGCCGGTCATGATCAGCATGGGCAGGAAAGCCGCCACCGTGGTGGCAGTGGCTGACATCACGGGGAGGGCTACTTCGCTAGTGCCTTCCACAATGGCCTGGGTCAGGGGCTCGTCCTGCTGCACATGGCGGTAGATGTTCTCCACCACCAC
>CAZDRW010000293.1:0-5061 GCA_964507555.1 uncultured Desulfarculaceae bacterium | reverse complement strand
CGGGTGGTGGCGGCCACCAACCGCGATTTGGAGGCCATGGTCAACGAGGGCCGCTTCCGCCGCGACCTTTTCTACCGGCTGGGGGTCATCAAGGTAGAGGTGCCTTCCTTAAACCGGCGGCGGGACGACATATTGCCTATAGCGCGCCATTTTCTCTTGGAGCTGGGCGGCAAGTACGGCCGCCTGTTCAGCGGATTTACGCCCGGCGCCGAGGAACTCCTGCAAAGGCGCACCTATCAGGGCAATGTGCGTGAGCTGAAAGGCTTGGTGGAGCGCGGCGTTTTGGTGAGCAAAGGGCCCATGATTTCTTCCGCAGACATGGGCCTCGGCGGGCAGGCCGCCGGAATCGTGCCGCCCGGCGCCCGAAGCGTCTCCTTGCCGCCTCTTAGTCAAGAAGGGGTTGATCTGCCGGGTGTTTTGGAAGCCGCCGAGCGGGCCTATCTACACAAGGCCCTGGAATTGGCCGCTGGCAACGAGACCAAGGCCGCGGAGCTTGTGGGCATGAACTATCATACCTTCCGCTACCGCAAGAAAAAGCTCCTGGACGGCGAAGAAGAATAGAACATCCAGCAGCACTCCCGTGGTTTAGCCGCTTAGAAAAACTTCGATTAAAATAGAAGAATTTCTATTTTTGGCCTTTTTAAAAGCACGCTCCCTCCCTAAGCCATGCCGGGTATATAACAGGTAATTGTCTGATATGGTTTATCTTTGTCCATTGGGTCTCCCCTTGGCACGAAACATGTACTAGATAGGGCAAACAAGAAGCCAAGCGCTTAGATCCGTTAGGGAGGTGTTCCATGGAAAAGATCAAGAACAAAGGGTGGTCGGTAACCTTCTCCGGGTTGGGCATCAACCTGGCTTTGGGGATCCTCTACACCTGGTCCATGTTCAAGATGGCCATCAAGGAGTCCATCGAGGCTGGCGATGGCCGTTTCAACTGGAGCTTGGCTTCCCTCAACGACCCCTACGCGGTCTGCTGCCTGGTTTTCGCCTTCAGCATGATCATCGCCGGCCGGGTGCAGGACAAGCTGAGCCCGCGCTTCACCGCGGTGATCGGCGGCGTTTTGACCGGCTTGGGCCTCATGCTGATCAGCCAGTCCTACTCGCTTTTGGTGTGGGTGCTGGGCTTCGGGGTGCTCACCGGCGCGGGCCTGGGATTCGGCTACGCCTCGGCCACCCCGCCGGCCATTAAATGGTTCTCCGCCGCCAAGACCGGCCTCATCGCCGGCCTGGTGGTGTCCGGCTTCGGCCTGGCTTCGGTCTATATCGCTCCCTTAAGCAAGTACCTCATCAGCCACTACGGGCTCAGCACCGCCATGATGATTTTTGGCGGCGCCTTTTTGCTGGTGGTGTGCGGCCTGGCCCAGTTCCTGGTCAACCCGCCCCAAGGTTATAGCCCCGAGGCCCCACAGGCTAAGGAGAGCGCGGCCAAGCCCAAGGCCAAGGCCGAGGATTTCGAGCCCATGGAGATGTTGCGCACCAAAAGCTTCTACCTGCTGTGGTTCGTGTATTTCGTGGGCTCCGGCGCGGGCCTGATGATAATCGGCAACGTGGCCGGCATGGCCAAGGCCAGCCTGGGCGAGATGGCCTGGGTAGTGGTGGCGCTGATGGCGGTGGGCAACGCCGGCGGCCGCATCGTGGCCGGCACCTTATCCGACAAGATCGGGCGCACCCAGACCATGGCCATCATGCTCACCTTCCAGGCGATCATCATGTTCTCCTTGATGATGCTGGGCAAGGACCAGGCCTTCATCATGGTCATGGCCGGCACCCTGATCGGTTTCAACTACGGCACCAATCTTTCCCTGTTCCCCTCGGCCAGCAAAGACTATTTCGGCCTGAAGAACTTCGGCATGAACTACGGTCTCTTGTTCACCGCCTGGGGGTTGGGCGGATTCGTGCTGCCCCGGCTCTCCCAGATGATCGTGGCCGGCACCGGCTCCTTTAATTCGGCCTACCTCACCGCGGCGGTGATGCTGCTCTTGGGCGCTGGCATGACCATGGTCATCGATAAGCCGGCCCTGGCCGACGTGCGGGTCACCCAGCCCGAGTTCAAGCCCGTGCCCAGGATGCGTTCGGTGAGCTCACTCAACTCCATCATTTCCGCAGGCAAGCCCATGAGCCCGGCCCGCCAGGAAGCCATGGGCAAGACCGCTTACCGGCAAATGATCAAATAGCCATCCAGGGCCTTCAACTCTCTCCCGGCCCTTACCATATGTCCGGGTGCCCTGTGGGGGGGCGCCCGGACATAATTTTTTGCGCACCGCCGTTGGCCGGAGTCTAACGGGAGGTTGACTAGCTTGGCTGGACTGTGTTTCCATGAGCCATCGGGGAAGAAATGGTATTTGTGGAGATCGGCCTTGCCTCAAGGCTTGGGCGAGTAATAAGGGCCGCTTGTGGCCCTCTATTTATTGGAGAAGGCATTATGAAAAGAGCGGGTCTTATCCTGGTGGCCGTGCTGCTGGCGTTGGCCTTGGCGGCCCCGGCGGTGAACGCGGGCTACAAGAAACAATACAAGCTTTCGGTGGTGGTGGGGCCCAATTCGCCCTGGGGCCAGCTGGGCCAGCGCTTTGCTGACGAGGTGAAAAAAGCCACCCAGGGGCGCATCGATATAAAATGCTATTTCGCGGGCAAGCTTTTCGCCGGCAAGCAGACCAACGAGTTCATGCTGCTCCGCCAGGGCGTGGCCGATTTCGCGGTGGGCTCCACCATCAACTGGTCTCCGCAGATGCGGGAGCTGAACCTGTTTTCCATGCCGTTTCTGTTCCCCGATTACAAGGCGCTGGACGCGGTCAAGTACGGCAAGGCCGGCAAGATTCTCTTGGATCGCATCGAAAAGAACGGCGTCATCTGCCTGGGTTGGGGAGAGAACGGCTTCCGCGAAATAACCAACCGCAAGCGCGCCATCAAGAAGCCGGCCGACCTGGACGGCCTCAAAATACGCGCGGTGGGCTCGCCCATCTTCAAGGACACCTTCGCCGCCTTGGGCGCCAATCCGGTGCTCATGAACTGGGGCGACGCGCTCACCGCCTTTCAGCAGGGCACGGTGGATGGCGAGGAGAACCCGGTCAACGTGGTGATAATTCCTTATAAGATCTGGCAGTACCACAAGTACATCAGCATTTGGCACTACACCATCGACCCGCTCATCATCGGGGTCAGCAAAAAGACCTGGCTGACGTTCAGCAAGGAAGACCAGGCCATCCTGGGCAAGATCGCCAAAGAGGTGGGCGCTTGGGAGGTCGGGGTTGCCCGCAAAGGGCTCACCGGCGACATGAGCGCGCTCAAGACCCTGCGTGACAACGGCATGGAGGTGACCGAGCTTAAGCCCGCAGAGCTTAAAATCTTCAAGGCCAAGGTCAAGCCGGTGTGGGATAAGTGGACCCCGGAAATCGGCGATGACTTGGTGAAGATGGCCATTCACGAAATCGAGGCCAGCCGTAAGTAGAGGGTTGATAGCCAGGCCGGGGCGGCGGATATGTTTTTCGCCGCTCCGCTTTTACTTTTCAGCACGGGCAGGCTTGCATGAATCAGGGGCCCGATAAAAAAGATTGGCGTTGGCTGGTCCACAACCTGGAGGAAGTGGTCTGCGTGGGGCTCATGGGCTTCATGGCGCTCCTGGGCTTCGCCAACGTGGTCACCCGCTATTTGGGCTATTCCCTGGCCTACACCGAGGAGATCTTGGTGGCCATGATGGTGTGGATCACTCTCTTGGGCGCGGCGGTGGGCTTCAAACGCGGCGCCCATCTGGGCCTAACCTTCATACGCGAACGCCTGCCCTTCAAGGCCCAACGGGCCCTGGAAGGGCTTTCCCTACTGCTTACCGCGGGCACCATGGGCGTTGTGATTTACCTTTGTCTGGCCTATCACATCACCGATGAGATCGCCATGGACACCCGCTCCCAAGCCTTGGATATACCCCAGTTTTGGTACACCCTGGCCATTCCGCTGGGCGGGCTTAGCGTTATTATCCGAGCCACCCAGGCCGCGTTGCCCCGGCTAAGATTGTCCTCCCAGGGGGAAAGCTAATGGAGCCGGGCCTGGTTCTTTTCGGTTTGTTTCTGGTGCTGCTTTTCTTAGGCGTGCCCATCGCCGTGGCCCTGGGCTCGGTGGCCTGCTTTGTGATCTGGCTCTTCGATCAGGGCGTGCTGGCCATCTCTCCCACCTTTTACGCCAACATCGCCAAGTTCCCTCTCTTAGCCATCCCCTTTTTCATCATGGCCGGCCTCATCCTGGAGCGCTGCGGCATCAGCCGCCGCCTGGTCAACCTGGCCAGCCTTTTGGTGGGGCCGGTGCCGGGGGGGCTGGCCATCGTGGCGGTGCTGGTCTGCGTATTTTTCGGCGGGGTCTCGGGCTCGGGGCCGGCCGATGCCGCGGCCATGGGCGCGGTGCTTATTCCGGCCATGACCGCCCGAGGCTATGACCGGGCCTTCACCGCCGGCCTGGTGGCCAGCGCGGGCAGCACGGCCATCATCGTGCCGCCTTCCATTGCGCTCATCATCTACGGCGTTATCACCGAGGTTTCGGTGCCGGCCCTTTTCGCGGGCGGCATATTCCCGGGGCTCATCGCCGGGCTCTCCTTGATCATCCCGGCCATAATCATCAGCAAGCGCCGGGGCTATGGCGGCGAGCGCTGGGGCACGGGCCCGGAGATCTGGCGCGCCTTCAAGGACGCGGTGTGGGGGCTCATGGCGCCGGTGGTGATCCTGGGCGGGCTGTACGGCGGGCTGTTCACTCCCACCGAGGCGGCCATCGTGGCGGTGGTCTACGGCCTGATCGTGGGCATGGCGATCTACGGCACCGTGGGCTGGGGCGATCTCTATAAATTGATGCTGGACTCGGCGGTGGCCTCGGCGGTAGTGATGCTCATCGTGGCCTTTGCCGGTATGTTCGCTTGGACCGCCGATTCGCTGGGATCCATAGATCGGCTGGCCAATTTCTTTATGGGCCTTTCCGACAACGCGCTGGTAATGCTGCTTCTGGTCAACCTGTTCCTGCTCATGGCGGGGATGCTGTTAGACGCCTGCAGCATCCTCTATGTTTTCCTGCCCATCCTCATGC
>CAZDRW010000292.1:1438-5081 GCA_964507555.1 uncultured Desulfarculaceae bacterium | reverse complement strand
AGCCTTTTTTAGTCGCAACAAACACTATTAGGACATTATCGGTAAAATTGCTTTTTGAGCTTATTGGTTCTATTTTCTCTAATTTTACTACCGCTGATTCAGCAGACTTTTTGTCTGTATATGGTGCTTGAAAATATCCGAATAAATTTTTACCAATTTTTTTGAAATTATATGTTTCGTGGCCGATTTCTTTTTTATTGTATTTACCTCCACCCTGCGGCTTTTCATCACCCTTTTGAGGACCACAATAATAGTGCATATACCCGATGCGTACAAAAATAGCTTTTCTTTCAAACATGGTTTCCCCCTTAAATTTTTATTGATGATAATTTTATATCTATCAAGGCTATTTATTAAGGCATCGTTTCCATCCCTATTATATAAAACCCTAAATGGTGAGTAGATTAACGTATTTTTGGTTGATTGTTCAACCTTAAGCGCACACTATAAATGGCGCGAACCGAACCACTGCCCCCCCCTAGCACATCCGGCCCGCGCCTTTCCAATCATAATCTCACCCTCTATGCTTTCTGCTCTTAGTTATTGATTTGATCTTCAGCGCCACGTCTTTCCAGCGCTCCTTTTCCACCCGGTCCGCGCTCTTGTGCTCGCGGCTGGCCAAGTAATCCAGTTCGCGCTTCATCTTGCGATAGCTCTCCAGCCTGGCAGGCGTAATGTCCCCATCATCAACCGCCCGCAAAACCCGGCAGCCGGGTTCCCCGGTATGGCTGCAATCCGCAAAGCGGCAATTCCCGGCAAGCTCCTCGATCTCCGGGAAAGCGGCCCCGGCTCCCTGGTCATCGCTCCAAAAGGCGATTTCACGAATGCCGGGGTTGTCGATCACCATGCCGCCTTGGGGCATGACGATGAGATCCCGGCTGGTGGTGGTGTGCCTGCCTTTGCCCACGTTGCCTTTGCCCACGCTATGGCTAATGGAACCAGTGGCCTGCACGTCCTTGCCGTAGAGCCGGTTGATCAGGGTGGATTTGCCCGCGCCGGAGGAGCCCACCATGGTGCAGGTGCGCCCCGGCGCCAGATAGGCCTCCAAGGGGGCCAGGCCCTGGCCATCCAGCGCGGAAACCAGGTGGATGGGCACCCCAAAGGCGATGGCCTCGACCTGGCTGGCCAACGCATCGGGGTCCTGGTGCAGGTCGGCCTTGGTCAGCACGATCACGGGATTCAGGCCGCAGTTGTAGACCAGGTTGAGATAGCGCTCAATGCGGCGCAGGTTGAAATCCCGGTCCAGGCCGCAGACGATGAACACGAAGTCCAGGTTGGCGGCCAGCATCTGCTCCTTCTTGGGCTGCACGTCCCTTTTGTTGCGAGCGCCCGACGCGCCGCGGGTGAGGGCGTTCTTGCGCGGGAGCACTTCTATGATTTGGGTATCGCTCAAAAGCACCCAATCGCCGGTGACCGGATACAGGCCGTGCGCCTGGTGCATGAGCCTGCCGGCGGCCGTGGCCAGGAATTCCTGACGGCCGTCGCTCACGTTGAAATAGTTTTTCTTCACCCCCACCACCCTGGCCGTAACCGCGCCGGGGTCTTCCAATTGCGCCCGGAAATATTCACTCCAGCCCAGACGCGCCAGGTTAGGGTTGATGGGGTTGATGGGTTGTTTGTCGTTATCCTTGCTCATTGCCTAAGCTCCACTGATGGCCGTTCCAACTTCTGGCAGCGTCCCGCCACACGCATTAAGCGGCTGGGGAAGCGCCCGGAAGCGGGTCGGTCTGGACAATACTATGATATATCAATACGTTGTGTGATGGCTAGCGAGGGGGCAACTGTGGCGGTGGATTCTCGGACGAAGAGCCTGCCGCAGGATGGGCCAGGAGGACCGGGCCTGTGCGCGCGGCAATTAGGAATAGCTAGATGCTATTACGGAGCAATGACCAATCAGCCACCTATAGGGTTATCCCCTCGTGGTCGGCAATTGGCGCAATATCCATTGATTTGTTGAACAAAAAACCCTCGTATCTGCGGTTGTGATGAGCGCTATAGATACTCCATGGGCAAGGGTATGTCAAGCGGGGCATCTAACAGACACCCGGCGGGTGGGCGGGATATGCGGCTGGGCGAGCTATGTCCACAGAAGAGGACAAAGCCGGCGGTGGTGTGAAGGCGCATGTTGCTTCCCTTGGTTCGGCGTGGCATTCTAGATTATTATCGTAATTTGCTGTATTAGTAGATGGAGCCCTGCTAGTTGGCGCGGGCAAGTGCGTCCCTTAATTACTCCCGCTCCCTAAACAACCTAGGAGCAAGACAATGAAGGTATTGGTAGTCGGCGGCGGCGGCCGCGAGCACGCCATGGTGTGGAAACTGGCCCAAAGTCCCCAAATAACCAAGCTCTATTGCGCGCCGGGCAACCCGGGCATGCAGGGCTTGGCCGAAATGGTTGATATCGGGGCGGAAGACATACCCCAGCTCCTGGCTTTTGCCAAAAAGCAAAAGATCGACCTAACCGTGGTGGGTCCGGAGGCGCCGCTGGTGGCAGGCATTACAGATATTTTTGAGGCCGAGGGCCTATTGGTGGCCGGCCCCAGCGCCTATGCCGCGCAGCTGGAAGGTTCCAAGGCCTTTGCCAAGGAGACCATGTACTGGAACCGGGTGCCCACCGCTGAATACAAGGTGTTCGACAACCCGCAAGAAGCCAAGAAATACGCGCGCGAGGCTAACCGTAAGCTGGTGGTGAAGGCTGATGGTTTGGCGGCTGGCAAGGGCGTCTTGCTGTGCAAGGATGTTGCCGAGGCCGAGGCGGCCATAGACCAGGTTATGGTGGAAAAGGCCTTTGGCGCGGCAGGGGACAAAGCGGTTATAGAGGATTGGCTGGAAGGCGAGGAAGCCAGCTTCTTGGTTTTCACCGATGGCGAAACCATCATTGCCATGCCGTCGTCCCAAGACCACAAGGCCATAGGCGAGGGCGATACGGGCCCCAACACCGGAGGCATGGGAGCCTATAGCCCAGCCCCAGTTGTAACAAAAAAAGTCCAAGAAATGGCCCAATGGTGGATATGCCAGCCTGTGATACAGGCGTTGGCAAAGAAGGGCCATCCGTTTAAGGGTATTTTATACGCCGGTCTCATGATCAACGAAAAGGGAGACCCCTCGGTTCTGGAGTTCAATGTCCGCTTTGGCGACCCCGAGTGCCAGCCCTTGTTGATGCGCCTTGAGTCCGACTTGTTCGACATTCTCTATAAGCTCGCCCAAGGCAAGCTAAAAGAGGCCGAGGTCAAGTGGTCTGATGAGCCCACGGTCTGCGTGGTGATGGCCAGCGATGGCTACCCAGGCTCCTATGAGAAGGGTAAGCCTATTAAAGGTTTGGCCGAAGCGGCTAAAATACCTGGGGTTATGGTATTTCACGCCGGCACTGCAGCAAAAGACGGCCAAATTGTTACTAATGGCGGACGCGTGTTGGGAGTAACGGCCAAGGGTAAAAGTGTTTCCGAGGCCGTGGACCGCGCCTATGAGGCGGCCGCGCTGATTAAATGGGAGGGGGCATACTTGCGCCGCGATATCGCTTATCGCGCCTTGGGACGCAAGTCGACTGGATATCCCGGCATTTACAAGGGCGGACCGATGTTGCATAAACCAGAGCCAACCCCCCAAACCGGACCGATAGTTGGCGCGCCGCACAAAGTTGGCATAG
>CAZDRW010000292.1:0-1428 GCA_964507555.1 uncultured Desulfarculaceae bacterium | reverse complement strand
CTGGGATGTGATGAAAAAGGCATGCGAGATCTTGGACAGCCTGGCGGTTCCTTTTGAGGTGCGGGTCATCTCAGCCCACCGCACCCCGGCCGAGGCCATGGAATTCGCCAAAACCGCGCCGGATAACGGCATCGGCGTCATTATCGCCGGAGCAGGCTGGGCAGCACATTTGGCTGGCGCCATGGCTGCCCACTGCATCTTGCCGATCATTGGCGTGCCTATCGATTCCTCGCCCTTAAATGGCATGGATGCGCTTCTTTCAACCGTGCAGATGCCGCCGGGAATTCCGGTGGCCACGGTGAGCATTGGCGCGGGCGGGGCCAAAAACGCCGCCATCCTGGCCGCCCAGATACTGGCGCTCTCAGACCCTGACTTGCAAGGCCGCTTGAACGCCAGCCGCAAAACCATGGCCAACGAGGTGCGTAAAGCGGACAGAAACCTGCCAAGGTAGGCAAGATCTTTTTCCGGGGGAGTCCTTGCCAAGCAAAAGGGCTCCCCCGGAGTCTTTATAGGCGAAGAAGGGCTTTTATAATTAACTGATATAGATTAGTATTTTACATATATTAAACTATTGCGCGCATTTTTAAATATCTGCAAATATAAGATGTCAAAGACATATATTATAGATGCCCACGACCCCCCGGAAGATGTCCTGCATCATGCGGCTCAAGCCCTCCGCCAAGGCGGGCTAGTGGTTTTTCCAACCGAGACCTTTTATGGTATTGCGGCTGATGCCCAAAACCCGGAGGGATTGGAAAAGCTGGCCAAGCTAAAAGGCCGCGAAGCGGAAAAACCCTTTCCCCTGATTGTCTCCAGCGTTCTGCAACTCGCCCCTTTGGTTGGCCAAATACCCGCAGCCGCCCAAAAATTAATTGCCCGATATTGGCCCGGCCCGCTCACTTTGGTGATGAACGCCAAATCCGGCCTGCATCCCCGCTTGCTTTCCAAGGATAACGGCGTGGGGGTGCGGGTTTCGCCCTGGCCCTGCGCCAAAGGCCTGGCCCAGGCGCTAGGCCGGGCCATTACTGCGACCAGCGCCAATCTGACTGGCGGAGCGCCAGCCAGGCGCATCGCAGACTTGAATCCTGAGGTCGCAAGCGCGGTGGATATCATATTAGACTGCGGAGCGACCCCGGGAGGCCAGGCAAGCACGGTTCTGGACGTAAGGGTTGCTCCACCCCTGGTGTTGCGGCAGGGACCCATTCGAATCCTGTAGCGAGTCCAGAGCCAGCGAGAATTGACCATTATTTACAAGGCGTTCGAGGGCCTTATCTGGATCTTTTGCGGGGGGGTGAAAGCAAAAGCGCTTGCTGAAGAATGAATCATCATTCATATCAGGTGCTTACCTTTAGATGCTTTCAATAAAAACAAATACTTGACTAATGTGAACCCCTTTTGTATCCTGACAACCCAACTCAACCATTCCAG
>CAZDRW010000291.1:0-5083 GCA_964507555.1 uncultured Desulfarculaceae bacterium | reverse complement strand
TTTTCCTCCAGAGGCTGTACAACAGGACGAGCCGGGGCAACAGTTTAACCCAGTTTAGTTTATAGGACCACTCCATAGGTTTCCGTAAAAGCTTCGCGTGAATATTCGTTTGAAGCAAACGCAAAGCCCGCTGCACCCCAGTTGGCGCTCCAACTATTGCGGACGATGAAATAGTCTTCCGTGTATCCCACCAGGCAAACGGCATGTCCGCCGCGCACGGTATTTGGTTGGTATTGGTTAAGGTACCCGTTAGTCTGGGTGGCCTTATCCCAAGTACGGTCTACTCCTAGACGGGTGAGGATGGGACCTTGATTCGCAATCCAGGCGCGCCAATCATCCAGGTCCCGCCCAATGGAGTGGAAGCTTGATATCCTAAGCTTGGAAGCTTTTGCGTAGAACGCGCCCTGGGGCAGCATTGAAAGCTTGCCGGTCATGGGCAGTTCCTGGTCGAGAACGCATCCGTATTTCCGTGCAAT
The DNA here is from genome assembly GCA_964507555.1 of uncultured Desulfarculaceae bacterium. Classification (GTDB taxonomy): domain Bacteria; phylum Desulfobacterota; class Desulfarculia; order Desulfarculales; family Desulfarculaceae; genus Desulfocarbo. The sequence continues at coordinate 4,607 of CAZDRW010000291.1, read as the reverse complement.
CCGCAGAGCATATTTTACTTGGGTCCCGGTGGTTTCGATAAATGTGGTTGGGTAGGCTGTAATATCATCCGTTTCCTTGTTCGCCATCCAGATAAACCTGGCCGAGGGTTTTTGGGTTTTATCAATCGATTTCGCATTGAAATAGTGCCATCTCAGCACGCCGTATGCTGTTGCGAAGCCGACGCATGCGCCGGTGGAACCCTGGTCGTCAACTTTCCACCAAGAAGCCCTAAGGTCCTTTTTGGCTGGCGGCTTGGGTGCCATATCGACTACGCCCGCAGCCACCGCGTCCTCGAAGGTCCAATCGTCTTCCGGGCGAACCGAAGGTAGGCAGTTTAGAATGTACTTTTTTGAATTGAATTTTCTTGTCTTTTCTGCCGAACTTTTTACATTTGCCATGATTTCCACCCTCCTTTGTGTTTTAGGCAATAAATGCTTTTGGTTGGGCGAGGCTCAGCCGGTTGCGGCCTATGGCCTTGCCAAAGATGTTTTTCCTGAAACCTATGGTTCTAAACAGGAGGATTCGTGGATAAGCAAAGCCGGGGTGACGGTCTGGTCAACCTAGGCGGCGGCAACCGCCTAGGCTGGCCAGGAGCGGGAAAGCGCTTGAATTGTTATTGAATAATCCCCCCGTTTCAATGGTGTTATTATAACAAGAAACATGCCCTGCCAGAAGGGGGGGTGGGGTGAAAGCCACCTTTCTCATCCCCGCCGCAAGGGGCGCTTGGATTTCAAATCCGGCCCCTTGCGGCCCACGAACCGCCGGAGTCAGGGAAGCGTATAGATAATTGTGGCTTGGGCCTCGGTGCGCCCGTTGGGGAACTCCTTGGTGGCCGGCAGCATCTTGTTCTTGAACTTGACCGTGCCCTTGATGCCCTGGTACTTGCCGGTTCCCTTTTGCAGCTCCCCGCTGCCGGCAAAGGTGGGGTTGTTGGCCTTGTCCCGTCCGGCGAAAGACGCGTCCCACTTGAAAAACAACCAGGAGCCGTCCGGGAACGCCATCTTGGTGTAACCCCAGATCTTGGCGAACTGGCCCTTGAAAAGATCCATGAGATAGACGTTGCTGTACTTGGCCTTTCTGCCGTCGCTGAACACCGCCTGGCCGGTGCGCGTAGCCATGCCCACCGTGTGATTGGTGTCGTCGCCGGCGGGCAGCAAGTCGGGCTTGGGCCCGGTCATGACGACCTTGACCTGCACCGTGACCGGCGCCGCGCACACGACCGGCGCCGCCATGAGCCCCAGGAAAAGCGCGGCCGCTAAAACCATGAAAAACGCCTGGACTCTTGCCATTGACCTGAGCTTGCTCATGATCCGCCCCTCCCATGTTTGGGTGTGCTTTTGGCCAACACATGGCGTGCGCCGGCCCGTTTAGGGTCAATGCTCGGCAGGATCGGGCCTGTTTACCAGCGTGTTTTCGCAAATGGGCAGGCAATGTCGCCAATGGGCGGCCCGTCCTCTGGCGCGGGCCGGTCAACTCATTGTAAAAATGAGGTAATCTAGCGATCAGCCGGCGCTGGTGGGCAGGTCGGCAAGGCGTTTGCGCAGGGGCTTTTTATGGCCATTTACCTTGTGCTTATCAGGAGAAATTGAGCTATGTTAAAAGCATTAGGGGTTAAACAGGTGCCCATGGATCGCTTAGATGAGCTTCTCCAGCAACGCAAGCGGGTGACCAAAGAGTATTTCGGCGAGCCGCTGGGGGATTTCTACGCCATAAGCGCCAACCGCCTGATGCTCTACCCCTTCCTGACCGTGTTTTTCCTCCTGGAATGCCTGGCCTACTGGGCCTTTTTCCATGGCCCGGCCTTTGTTATGCGCCACATGGCCTTTGTCACCGTCTATTCCCTGCACAAGGCGGCCCTGTTCACCGCCTGCCTGTGGGCGGCCGATCTTTTGGTGCGCCATCTGGCTCCGGCCTGGGGCGCATATGCCAGCCGCAGCGTGGGCAGGCAATGGCTGATCTGGGCCTTGGGCTTTGCCGCGGCCGTGCTGCTGCTGCAGAGCCTGGTAAACGGCCTGGTGGTCTACTACGCACCCGAGATCGCCGCTTACATGGCCGCCAATCCGGAAGACAGTCCCGGCCTGATTTTATTTATTTTTATCGTTTTGCCCTATTGGGGCGCCGGGGTTTTCTTCGCCTTGCAGGTGGCCAAATCCAAAAACCGCAGGTTGCGGCTCATGGTGGGGATATCGGTGGTGCCGGAGGAAAACGATGGCGACCGCCTCGGGAAGCCGCCATCCGGCCCCAGCCATCCCCAGGGCGTGCTGAAGCTGGGCAGGGAGAACGGCGATAGGGCCATCAGCCTGGCCGACATCACCCACCTCAGCATGGAGGATCACTATTGCCGGGTCAACTACGCCGCCGGTAACCACTTGAAAAACGTGCTGCTCCGCCTGCCGCTCAAGGAGATGATGTCCAAGCTGCCGGGTGAGCATTTCCTGCAGTGCCACCGCTCCCACGTGGTGAATTTGCGGCATGTCTCCCATTTGGCCAAGGAGGGCCGCGAATACAAGGTGGTGCTTAACCGCTTCGAAGTGGAGCTGCCGGTCAGCCGGCACCGCTTTAAGCAGTTGGAGCCCCGGCTGAAGACGGCCCTGGCGCAAAGCCCCGTTGCTCCATAAAACGTCATATTTGAGATTGGCCTTGGCTGGAAGGCCTGCGCGGGTCATGCATCCAATACGCTTCGCACCTTTGCCAGCATATCCCTAAGGCTGTAGGGCTTGTTGATGAAACCGGCCGCGCCATGGATCAGGGCGGCCTTGGGCACGCCCGCCGCGGTGTAGCCGCTGGCGATCACCACCTTGACCTGGGGATCGAGTTTCATCAACTCCTCCAAACAGCGCAGCCCGCCCATGCCGGGCATGCCCAGGTCCAGGACCACCAGGTCGATCTCCCCCAGGCGCTTTTGATAAATCTCCAGCGCCTCTTCGCCGCTACCTGCCGTGAGGGTGGCGTAGCCGAACTGACTTAGCGCGTCATTGGCTATATCAAGCACCTGCGGCTCGTCATCCACCAGGAGTACGGACTCGTCTCCGCCGCGGATCTCGGCTGGGCGGGTCTCGGCGCCGATAATTTCCGGCGCCGTGGATATGGCGGGCAGGTAGATCTTGAAGGTGGTGCCCTGGCCCTTCTCGCTGTAGCACATCAGATGGCCCTCATGGCTGCGCACGACGCCGTACACCGTGGCCAGGCCCAGGCCGGTGCCCTTGGGCTTGGTGGTGAAGAAGGGTTCGAAGATATGCTCCAGGTTTTGCTTGTCTATGCCTTCGCCGGTGTCGGAAACGCTCATAAGCATGTAGCTGCCGGGCTTGGGCCCCACATGGGTGCGGCAATAATCCTCGTCCAAGTTTATGTTCTGGGTTTCCAGGATAAGCTTGCCGCCGTCCGGCATGGCGTCCACCGCGTTCAACGCCAAGTTCATGAGGACCTGCTCGATCTGGACCGGGTCGGCGTTTATGATATTAACGTCCTCGGCCAAATAGAGCTCGATGCCGACCATCTTGGGAACCGTGCGCCTAAGGAGCTTGATGAACTCCTTCACTATGTGGTTGATGTCCACCGCTTCCAGCTCGCTCTCCACTTTGCGGCTGAAGGTGAGGAGTCTGCGGGTCAGCTCAGCGGCGCGGGTGACGGTATCCTCTATTCCCTGCAGCTCCTTGCTCGCCGGCGGCAGTCCCTTGGACTTCATCCTGAGCAGCTGAGCATAGCCCTGTAGCACTTGCAGGAGGTTGTTGAAGTCGTGGGCGATGCCTCCAGCCAGGGTGCCGATGGCCTCCATCTTTTGCGCATGCAGAAGCTGGGAGCGCAGGTTCTCCTGCTCGGTGACATCGCGCACCACACCCTGCAGGGCCGGTTTGCCCTGGTAGCTGACCAGGGAGTCGGAGATTTCCGCCTTGAGCTCGCTGCCGTCCTTGCGCAGGACGCGGTAGGTCCACAGCGCTGGAGATACCTTTTGGCCCACCGTGCGCTTTGTGGCCCGGGCCAGCATGATCCTGCGATCATCGGGATGGATCAGGTTCATTCCCTTGACCTCAAGAATCTCTTTTTCGGTATAGCCCAGCATTTCCAAAAGCCGGGGATTGGCGAAAATGAACCTGCCGGAGGGAACTTCCCAGATGGCGAACCCGTCCAAGGTGTTCTCAACCAACGAGCGGTATCGCTCCTCGCTGAGGCGCAGGGTCTCCTCGGCCTGCTTGCGCTCGGTGATGTCGCGGGACACTCCCAAAATCCCGATGGCCAGCCCCTCGGGGTCGCGCAGGAAGGTGACCTTGACCTCGGTGGGCACCATGGAGCCGTCCTTGCGGTAGTGGTCGATACCCAGGATTATGTCCCGGTTGGGATCGGCCCCGCCCTGGGCCTCCCGGGCCATCTCGTCAACAAAGGCTTGCCGGGCGCGGGCCAGGGATTCCGGGGTGAGCGTCTTTTCCAAAGTCATTGCAGCGAACTCTTCCGGCGTATAGCCGGTCAAGCCGGTGACGGCGGGCGAGACATAGGTGAAACGCATCTCCAAATCCATGGTCCAGATGAAGTCCTTGACATTTTCGGACATGGTCTGGAAACGGGATTCGGTCTTCTGGCGCTCGGCCTCGGCACGCTTGCGGGCGGTTAT
>CAZDRW010000290.1:0-5094 GCA_964507555.1 uncultured Desulfarculaceae bacterium | reverse complement strand
TCGCGCACCCCGCCCAAGACGAAAAGGCTGATGGTGTAACCCACGCCGATGCCCAGACCATCGGCCGCGCTATCGGCCACCCCGTTCTTGCCGGCAAAGGCCTCGGCCCGGCCCAGGATGATGCAGTTGACCACGATGAGCGGGATGAATATGCCCAAAGCCTGATAGAGCGCGAATACGTAGGCCTGCATCAAAAGCTCCACCACCACCACGAAGCTGGCGATGATGACGATATAGGCCGCGATGCGCACCTTGCTGGGTATAACCTTGCGTAAAAGCGAGACCAGCACGTTGGAACACACCAGCACGAAGGTGGTGGCCAGGCCCATGCCCGCGCCGTTTTCGGCGCTGGTGGTCACCGCCAGGGTGGGGCAGAGGCCCAGCACCAGGCGGAAGGGCGGGATTACATCCCATAGGCCTTTTTTGAATTCCTTCATTAGCGCCATGGCCTAACCTCCCTGCACCATCTTGTCGCGGTACTTGTCCAGAAGCGCGCGCGCCTGATTAACCGCCGCCACGGTGCCTTTGGTGGAAAAAGTGGCGCCGCTTAAAGCGTTGATGTCTTCCTTGGTAAGCTCTTTAACCAGGCTTTTGCCTTTGAAGGAGCCGGTGAACTGGGGCTCCACAATGCGGGCGCCCAGACCCGGCGTCTCGGAGTGGCTCACGATAGAGATGCCTGTGACATCCTTTTTCTCCAGGTTGATGCCCACCATCACCCCGATCTTGCCGCCGAAGCCGCTGCCGCTGCCCTCAAAGGCCACCGCAAAGGTCTTGCCGCCCTTTTTGGCCGGGAAAACCACCAGATTGACGGTCTTGCCCTTCTTGTCCTTGCCGATGGGGATCTGGATGCGGTCCTTGATGGGGTCGTTGTCATAACCCGAGAGCACCGCCTTGACCGCCGGCTCTTTCACGTTTTTCAGCCTGGCGTATTCTATGGGACCCTTGGTGACATCGTACACCGCCGACAGGATCAAGCCGCTGGCCACGCAGATCAGGGTCAGCACCACGATCATCTTTATAATATCTTTCACCGTTAGCCTCTCCTGCTAATCGGAAATATCCGAGGCTGGGCCAATTAAACACGAACGCTTCCTAGGTTCCCGGCACCACCTTGCCCAGCACCTTGGGACGTATGCGGTCGAACAAAGGCGTGGCGGCGCTCATGATCAGCACGCCGAAGAAGGCGCCGTCCACCGGACCGCCCCAGGTGCGCACGATGATGGCCATGAAGCCGATGCCCATGCCGAACAGGATCATGCCCCAGGGAGTGACCGGGCTGGAGACCGGCTCGGTCCCCAGGAAAAAGGCCGCAACCATGACCCCTCCCGCTCCAAGATGGAACAGGGCGATGGCGAAGTTCTGGCCAAAGCTTTTGTAGCCCAGTTGGGCCAATTTGGGGTCGGTATAGGCGGCCAACAGCGCCAGGACCACGGCCCCCAGCAATACGCCGAAGGGGATCTGCCAGGGAACCAGGCGGCGCACCACCAGATAAAGCCCGCCCACCAAGAGCGCCCAGGCGCAACTGGTGCCGATGGCTCCGGGAAAACCGCCCCACCAGAGGCTGCCCAGCCCCACCACCTCCAGGGTGCTCACGTCGTTTTTGAGCATCATGAGGGCGGTTTCAGACACCTCGTTGGTGAATGGCATGAAAAAGGCCTGCATATGCTCGGGCCAGGACAGGGCCAGAGCCGCCCAGGCAATGAGTACGGGGTTCATGGGATAGCCGCCCAGGCCGCCGTAAAACAGCTTGCCCATGACCACAGCCAAGGCGCCGCCCACGATGGGCAGCCACCAGGGCGCGCCCGCGGGCAGGATCAAGCCGAGGATCACTCCCATTAAAAGAGCGTGCAGGTCGCCCACTCCGATCGGCTGCTTGGTGGCTTTTTGCACGCCCGCCTCGGCTGCCACGGCCGCCGCGGCCGAAAGCGCCACTACCAGCAGGGCGCGGAGGCCGTATAGGTATACGCCCATGACCAAGGCCGGAGCCAAGGCGATCAGCCACTCCACGTGCATGGAGCGCACCGTGGTGCGGCCCAGCCAATGGGGTGAGGTAGATACGGTCAGTAAAGGTGCGCTCATTGCTCCATCCTCTCGGCCAGGACCTCGCTCTTGCCGTAACGCAGCAGGTGAACCATGGGCCTGCGCGCCGGGCAGACATAGGCGCAGCAGCCGCACTCTATGCAGTGCAGCAAGTCGCGATCGGCCGCGTCATCGAACTGCTGGAATTCGCAAAGCTTGGATAACTCGGCCGGGACCAGGTTGACCGGGCAGGCCTGCACGCAGCGCCCGCAATGGATGCAGGGTTCGTTGCGGAACGCCTGTATGTGCTCTGCCGACTGCACGAAGGCGCCGCAGGTTTCCTTGGTCACCGGTGTGTTCAGGTCAAAATGGGCGTAGCCCAGCATGGGGCCTCCCAGGATAACCTTGCCCGGATTGGCCGGCAGGCCCCCGGCTGCTTCAATGACTTGGGCGATGGGAGTGCCCAAGCGGACCCGGAAGGTCTGGGGCTGGGCCACATCGCCAGCCACGCTGAAAATACGGTCCATGGGAGGGCGGCCGGTGATGAGCACCCGGCCCACATCCACTGCGGTGATCAAGGGCTGCACCACCACACCCACATCCCTGGGTTCGCCGTAAGGCGTGGGCACCACCCGGCCGGTGATGGAATGCACCAGAAGGTTGCGGTGAGCCGCGGGGTATTGACTCGGGTTAACTTTGACCATCTCCCACTCATGGGAGGCGGCCAGAGCGGCCAGGGCTTCGCAGGGCTGTCCCGCCGGCACCGCGATCACCACTCTTTGCGCTCCGGCGATGCGTACCAGGGCGGCTACGCCCAGTTCCAGCTCTGGCGGAATCTCCAGCAAGCAGGATTGATTGGGCGACACCGGCGGGTCGGCGTCCACGGCTCGAATTATGAGCGTGTCGATGGGCCGCACTACCGGGATGCCGGTCATGAACATATAGGAGCGGGGAGCCATGGGCGGCGAAAGGTCTACATGCAAGGGCAGTCCTAAAGTGGCCGAGCGCACCAGCCCCGCGTCGCGCAGACGCCGGAGCAGGCGGGTGGGCCGCGTCTTAGAGATCACCTCTGTGCTGGCCACCAGCTCCGGCAGGCCGCCCTCGGGATCGCAAAGCGTGTCTTTGCCATCATTTTTTACAACCACCGCCGGTACCTTTTGGCCGGCTGGATCGTAGATATCGCTGATGGCCTCCACGGTGCCGCTCACCGAGGAGTGCACATTGGCCGCCTCGAATTCTTCGGAAGTACCCACCAATTGTCCCAGGCCCACTTGATCGCCCGGGCTAACCACCGGATGGCATACCCTGCCCTGATGCTGCCGGAGAGGTATCCAGGCTTTCTCGGGAGGGGCAAGATCCACCGGTGGCGAGGGCGCTGCCGCGCGCGGCAAGCGTATGCCCTTGAACATTGTCAGTATGCTCATGCGGTATCGCTCCTAAAGCTGCCAGCGGTCCGGGGCCCGGCCGGCCCCATTTACGCCTCCTTCGGCGAGGAGGCCGGCCTGTCGCGTCTCGGGCTGCCCCCTAAGGGGCCAGGCTTTTTAGGCCTGTTAGCGAAGGCGCCCCGGCGCGTCCAGCCGCTAAAAGCTCGTTTTGATATGCGGCCGCCGCCTGGACGGCGACTTGGCCAACCACTATAAAGCCGCTATGCTTATGTGTCAACTTAATGCGAAAAAATGCACAATTTAATTAAAGAGGCAAAGAAACCGTAAAGATAGTTCCTTCACCTTTACGGGAGCTTACAGACACCTCCCCTCCGTGGGCCCGCACAATCCGGCGGGTAATGGAAAGCCCTAGGCCCGTGCCGGGCTTGGATTTGAGCTCAGGGCTTTTCGAACGAAAGAAGTCATCGAAAATAAAGGGTAATTCAGCTTCGGGAATGCCCGGGCCCTGATCGGTGATAATGATGTCCGCCTGCTGGCGGCTGCCTTGGGCCTTGATGCCCACCCGGCCACCCTCGCGGTTGTACTTCACCGCGTTGGAGGTGATGTTATAAAGCGCCTCCATCAGGCTTTCGCGGTCCACTTGCAGGGTCACGTCCTCGGCGGGGCCTTCCACTGAAAGTTCCTGGCCTGCCGCCTCGGCTTCCATTTGCGCGCGCTCGGCCAACGTCTTGACCACTTCTGAGAGATTTATCGGCTTTTTGCGCTCTGCCACGCCGTCGGCGGCAATGCGCACCATGTTCAACCAGGCGTTAATATCCTGCATGAGCCCGTCGATGCGCAAATTGGCCCGGGTAATGAGGTTTTTGTATTTGTCATCCATGGGGCCGAGGCTCTCGCTGGCCGCTACTTCCAAGAGTTGGCGGACTGCGGCCAGGGGGGAGCGCATCTGGTGGCTGACCATGGTCACGAAATTGGCCTCCATCATGGCCTTTTCTTGGCGCAGCTTTTGGGTTTCCTGTTCCAGGAAACGGCGTTCCAGACCGCGGTTGACCGCCAGCTTCAACTCGTCCGGTGAAAATGGCTTAGGCAGGAAGTCATAGGCGCCTTGCTTCATGGCGTCCATGGCCGATTGCAAGGTGGCGAAACCGGTCACCATTATACAAACGATGGCGGGGTCGGACTCCCGCACCGACTGCAGGACGTCCAAGCCGCTGATGCCCGGCATCTGCAAGTCCACCACGATGAGATCCGGGGGATCGGCTTTCAGGGCCTCCAGCCCTTTTTCGCCGGTCTCTGCCAGGGTGACCCGGTATCCCCAACGTCCAAGGAGCACCCGGGCGGAATCCCGGGCCACCTCGTCGTCGTCGATCACCAGTATGTGGGGCTGGGCGCGTAAAACCACGGATCAGCCCCTTACATTGCGAGCAGTTTATCGACCTTGCTCAACAAAACCTGGGCGCTGAAGGGCTTGTCCAAAAACTCGTCGCCCTCAGCCATCTTGGCATCCGCGGGGATATCAAAGCGTTGGCCGGTAATTTTCTTCACGGCCGACACCATGAGCACCGGAATGTCCCGGTAATCCATATATTCCGGGGTGCCGCGCAACGTGGTGGTCACCGAAAACCCCTCGTAGATGGAGTCCATCATGATATCCAGTATGATGAGGTCCGGGTCTTCGGACTGCACCCTC
>CAZDRW010000289.1:0-5103 GCA_964507555.1 uncultured Desulfarculaceae bacterium | reverse complement strand
CGGGCTGACTCCTCGTCTGCCCGCGGCTTGATGTGCTTCTTGGTCTAAGGTCTAGCTGTGGACAGATTTCTCCCGGTTAGCGCGCCACCACCAGTACCAAGCCTGCCCTCGGCTCTGAGCATTGTGTTTTGTGTTTCGCATAGTTTTTTAGTCCTTGGTTAAACAGAAAAAGGGCCGTGGTCCCTTAGAGGTCCACGGCCCTGGTCTTGCTTTAATACGGTTTGCTCAGACCACTACGGCGCGCGGCACCTCCGCGATATTACACCACCACCAGTTACGCCATGCAGTCATGAGCTTCATCGGATTGGTTTACTCCGGTCGTTAATAGTCAACTCATACTACCCTAGGCCAGCGGCTCGGTCAATAAATTGATTATCTTTGTTTTGGGCAGTCATGGCAACGCCACGGTCCAATAGTCTAGCCAAGTTTACATGGTCTTTTTGCTCCAGGCAGCGCCCGGTATCCTCCAGCGCCTGTCCCAATGCACGCACAGCCTCCCCGGCGTGAGGATTGGCCAAGGCCAGGTCTGCATATAGGCCGGCAGGCTGAGCGGCCTGGTTTTCCATCAGCTCCCACAACGATCCAAACCAAGGGCCGGCCAAGGGCAAGTCTTTGGTTGGATCGAAACCCAGGCTCTCCAAGGTCAGCCCTAAAGAGGCTATGAGCAAGTGGCGCATGGTCTGAACTTGAGCCATCAAGCGATCGTGACGGGAGGGCGAAATCTCCACCACGTTCGCTCCAGCTCTCTTCCACAGACCACGCCACCAGGACGCCCACATATCACCCCGTTCTTGGCAAATGAACACTGTTTGGCCAACGGGATCGCAAGTCGGCCCGAAAAGGGGATGACTGCCCACCACCTCACCGCGGGCATGCGCCAGCATGGCCTTGAGGGGCGCTTCCTTAAGGGAGGCGATATCTATCACCGCGCCATCGGTCCTGGTATACGGCCCCACGGCCTTCATTACATCCTCTATGGCCTGTACTGGCACCGCTAACAGCAGGACCAGGCATTGCGCTGCTTTTTCGGGCTGAAACGATCCATCGGCCAAATCCATGACCATGGGCCGCTGACCGGATTCCTTCAGAAGCCTCACGAGCAAACTGCCCATGCGGCCCTTGCCGCCTATCACTCCCACGGTAATGGGCTGAAAGCCTCCCTCCTTCATGAGCATAAACCTCCTGTCAGCGTCCCCGGACCGCGGGATCAAGTAAACTGTTTGCCCCTGATGGATAGGAACCCAGCACCTTTATGAGATCCAATTCCTGTTCCAGAATCGAAAGGGCCTCGCGGACGGCATCATCTTCCTGGTGACCCATAAGATCCACGAAAAATGCATATTCCCACGGCCGGCCCTTGGTCGGGCGCGATTCAATGCGGCACAGGTTTAAACCGCGCGAAGCGAAATGGCTAAGCGCGCCGTAAAGAGAGCCGGGCCGATGGCTGGTCAGGAAAACCAAAGACGTCTTGTCATCTCCCGTGGGCGGACAAGAGTCATGCCCCAACACCAAAAACCGGGTGAGATTAGGGGAGGCGTCTTGGATATCCGCGGCCAGGATTGTCAGATCATAATGGCGTGCGGCCATCTCGGGCCCCACTGCAGCAGCCCCTGCCTCGGCCGCGACGCGCCGTGCCGCCGCGGCGGTGGACTCGCTCTCCACCAGCACCGCCTCGGGCATGTAGCGCGCCAACCAACTGCGGCATTGACTTAACCCCTGAGGATGGGAATAGACCTTGGTGATGGAATCCATCTCCTTCTCGTTCGACATGAGGACATGCGATACAGGGGAGAAAACCTCGCCGCACACCTTTAATTCCGAGTTGAGCAAGCAATCTAGGGTGGCACCCACCCCGCCTTCGCTGGAGTTCTCAACCGGCACCAATCCCACCTGGCACTGCCCACGCTGCACAGTGGCGAAAACGTCCGCAATGGTAGCTTGGCCGGCCAAATCGGCTCCGCCTCCGAAACGGGACAAGGCGGCTTGGTGGCTGAACGTGTAATCGGGGCCCAGAAAAGCCACCCTCAACGGGTTTTGCATCTCGCGGCAGGCAGAAATGATCTCACTGTAAATCCTGCGCAAATCGCCTTGAGGCAAGGGCCCTGGGTTGGCCCGGCACACTTGATCAATCACCTGCTCCTCGCGCTCGGGTGCGAACACGGGCATCCCGATTGTTCTCTTGCAGCGGGCGATTTCCAGAGCCGCGCGGGCGCGCTGGTTTAACAGCTTGAGAATAATACGGTCCAGGTCGTTGATTTCCCGGCGCAAGGACTCTAATTCTTCCAAAGCGGTCTGCTCCCCTATGGCGGCCTGACTGCTTGCAAAATGGTTATCGGTGGACATTTTGCTATTCATCCAAATTGGGTTGGGACCTATTTAGCTCACCACCACCGGCCGCCCAAGGGCGATTGACAAAGGCCGCAAGTCGTTCATCAACTCCGTAAACTGACCCGGAGTCAGCGACTGGTCGCCATCACAAAGGGCCTCCTGCGGTGCGCAGTGCACTTCCACCATAATACCATCAGCACCAACCGCCAAAGCGGCCCGCGCCAAGGGGCGCACAAAGCGCCGATGCCCGACCGCGTGGCTGGGGTCCACCACCACGGGTAGATGGCTGCGCTCTTTGAGCACGCAGACCGCGCTCAGGTCCAGCGTGTTGCGGGTGGCGGTTTCAAAGGTACGGATACCGCGCTCACAGAGAATAACCTGCTCGTTGCCGCCAGCCATTATGTATTCGGCCGAGAGCAAAAATTCCTTTACGCGGGTCATGAGTCCTCGTTTAATGAGAACAGGTTTCCTGGTCTTCCCCAGCTTTTTTAAAAGCGAGAAGTTCTGCACGTTCCGCGCACCTACTTGCAGGATGTCCGCGTAATCCTCCACCAAGCTGATGTCCTCGCTGTCCATTACCTCGGTGACTATCGGCAGGCCGGTTATGTCGCGGGCTCTGGCTAAAAGCTTGAGGCCCTCCTCGCCCATTCCCTGGAAGCTGTAGGGCGAAGTGCGAGGCTTGAAGGCCCCGCCGCGCAGAATTACCGCGCCAGCGCTCAGCACATCAAGCGCTGTGTTTATCATTTGCTCAGGGCTCTCCACCGAGCAAGGCCCAGCAATCACCGCAAAACGGGGGCCGCCAATAGTCGCCCCGCCCACTTTAATGACGGTGTCCTCTGGTTTGGTCTCGCGGCTGACCAAAAAGCGCCGGCCATCCTTTTGGCTCTCGGTCGCTACCATTGGCGCCGCGGCGGGTTTGACCGGTTCCGGCATCGCCTCTCTCCGCATTTCTACAGCCAACATTTTCGCCCTCCTTAATTTGCTTGGCCCAGGCTCATCTTCCGCCGCCGGCCTCCAAACAAGAAAAAGGCCATGGGCGGTTTTTGTCCGCCCATGGCCTTGGTTGGTTTCGGCTTTAACTCGGTCTTAGGCCTTACACCTCCCCTGCCTTCGGGCGGACGGCGGGAAAATAATAATAGTAGCTAAAAAAGGCAAAGGGCTCCCCGGGGCCATTCACTCCCTGGATCGCGCTTATCCTTTTTTCCGCCTTGCCCGTCATGGCTGGGTTCCAGACCTTTTAAATAAGTATCTTCGGCTTCAATCAGCCTCATACCCCCGAAGTAAACACCCACTAAAGCCCAAAGTCAAGCCACAAACTGCGATGTTTTTATTCAGGCTTAATTTTTTTGTTCTCTTGGCGTACGAACCACTGTAGCGCAAGCACATAAGATTCCCAACCAAACCCCGCCACCAGGCCAGCGCACACTCCCGACAAAAAAGAGACGTGACGGAAAGCCTCGCGAGCATGGGGATTGGTCAAATGCACCTCCACCACCACCGCCCTGCTGCCTGCCACCGCATCGCGCAGAGCAACGCTGGTGTGAGTATAGGCCCCGGCATTCAATATCACTCCCACCCCGTTGGCCCCGGCTTTTTGGATGGCGTCCACCAACTCGCCTTCATGGTTGGATTGCATGCAATCCACGCTTAAGCCGAGCTCTTTACCCATGGCCTTGAGGCGAGCCTCTATTTCAGCCAGGCTCAAGCTTCCATAGAGCTCCGGCTCCCGTTGCCCCAATAGGTTCAAGTTGGGACCGTTCATGACTAGTATTTTCACTGGCGGCTCCTTTCCAAAGCCTGCTGCATAAGCCAGGCATCGGCTATGACCAGGGCGGCCATGGCCTCGGCCACCGGCGCCACCCTGGGGCAAAGGCAGGGATCGTGGCGACCCTTGATGCTGATTATCGCTGAGCGGCCTTGCAAATCCTGGCTGCTTTGTTCGCGGCTGATGGAGGGCGTGGGTTTAACGGCCAAGCGCATCACTATCTGCTGGCCGCTGGAGATACCGCCCAAAATGCCGCCGGCGTGGTTGCTTAAGAAGCCATCCGGCCCCATCTGATCGTTATTATCAGATCCCCTGCGGCTGGCGGAGGCGAACCCGGCGCCGATTTCCACGCCTTTTACTCCGCCGATGGAGAACATGGCTCCGCCCAACAAAGCATCCAGCTTGTCGAATACCGGTTCGCCCAAGCCGGGCGGCACATTGTCCACCACAAGTTCCACCACGCCCCCTATGGAATCGCCGGCCTTTCTTACTTTATCAATTCCATTTACCATGTCCTCTGCCAAGTCGGGATCCGCTAAGCGCAGAGGATGGGTCATGGCGAATTCAAGGTCCAAACGCTTGGCCCGCACCTGGCCCACGCCCACGGTATAGGCGGCAAACCTTATGCCTAAGGGCTCTAACATGACCCTCGCCACCGCACCGGCCGCCACTCTGGCCAAGGTTTCACGCCCTGAGGCGCGGCCGCCTCCGGGTTGCGGCGGGGTACCGTACTTGCACCAATAGGTATAGTCCGCGTGACCGGGACGGAAAACCTCGGCCAGTTCGCCATAGTCTTTGGAGCGCGCGTCCTGGTTGCGCACCAGCATGGCTATGGGGGTGCCCAAGGTTTTACCCTCAGCCAGTCCGGAGAGTATCTCCACTTGGTCCGGTTCGCGGCGGGGAGAAACCTGGGGCGAGGTCCCGGGCCGCCGCTTGTCCAGCTCTCTTTGGATTTGCGGTTGGCTTAACTCAAGGCCAGCCGGCACGCCTTCCACAACCACGCCCAAGCC
>CAZDRW010000288.1:0-5107 GCA_964507555.1 uncultured Desulfarculaceae bacterium | reverse complement strand
CTTCGGGCCTGATGTATTGGGCAATTGCCGGAGTCATGCCCCACCTCCCGCCTGCAAACGGGCCATAAGGTCCACCACCGACCCGTAGCGGCTGGGCCAGACTTGTTCGTATTCAGAAGAGAACCGGAGCGCTTTTTCGGGACAGACCTCCACGCACAATCCACATAGGGAGCAGCGCGAAAAATCGATGAAGAAATAGCGGGCGCGGTTATGGTCGCTGGCTTGTTGTTTGAGTCCTTGAACCTTGATGACTCCGCTGGGGCAGGTGCGGTGGCATTCGCCGCAGGCCACGCAACGATGACCGTCCTGCGCGGGGATAAGTTCGATGTGTCCTCTAAAGGCTTCGGGCAGAGCTAAGCGCTCGCGGGGATACTGCACCGTGGCCACGGGCTTGAACATATAGCGGATGGTGACGCCCATGCCCGCGGCCAGGCTCCAGGCCCCGCTGAAGAGATGGGCGATATATTGACCCAGCCCGCTCATGCTCACCTCACCAGCTTAAGCACCAACGCGGTGACCAATAGGTTAACCAACCCGATGGGAATCAGAAATTTCCAGGCAAGGTTCATCAACTGATCGAAGCGCAGGCGCGGAAAGGTCCAGCGCACCCAGATCACGCCGAAGATCAGCAAATACACCTTGGCCAAGAACCACCAAGGCCCGTCGGCGATGGGGCCCCGCCAGCCGCCGAAGAAAAGAGTGGTGGCCACCGAGGCCACAATGAACATGTTGGTGTATTCGGCCAGGAAGAATAGGCCGAAGCGCATGCCCGAGTATTCGGTGTGGAAGCCGGCCACCAGCTCGCTTTCGGCTTCCGGTATGTCGAAGGGTGCGCGGTTGGTTTCAGCGGTGGCGCCCACCAAATATAGGATGGCGGCCACAGGCTGCACGAATACGAACCACAGGCCCTCTTGGGCGTCCACAATGGCGCGCAGGCTCAAGGAATTGGCCATGATCACCACGCTCATGGCCGACAATAACAGCGGTATCTCATAGGCTACATTCTGGGCCACCGAACGGATCGCCCCCAGCAGCGCGTACTTGTTGTTGCTGGCCCAGCCTCCCATGAGAATGGCCAAAACATTGAGCCCGGCAAAGGCGAAGATTAGCAGGAGGCCCACGTTCAAGTCATGAACCTGCAAATTTTCGCCAAAAGGCAGCACCACAAACGGCACCAGCACCGGGGTGAACACCAGGATGGGGCTCAAAACGAACAACAGCCAGCTGGCCGGGCGGGGGGTTATTAACTCCTTGCCCAAGAGCTTTACGCCGTCCACGATGGTCTGCAGGACGCCGAAGGGGCCGACCTCCTTGGGGCCGATGCGAAGCTGGATATGCCCCGCCACCTTGCGCTCCAGCCAGACCAAAAACAGGGCGTTGATCTGTACATAGGTCAAAGCGATGACCAGCCCGATAACCAGGACCAGGGCCAGCGGACCAAAGAAGTCCAGCAGCGCCTGCCAGGTTTTACTGAGCGTGGTTATCATGGTCTTCGCAACGCCTCCTTAACGGTCTATCTCCGGTATCACCAGATCCAGGCTGCCCAGGATGGCCACCGTGTCCGCCACCAAGGTGCCCGGCAAGAGGATTGGCAGAATGCTCAAGTTGCTGAAGCTGGGCGTGCGCCATTTCATGCGCACCGGAACCCGGCTGCCGTCCGATACCAAATAAATGCCCAACATGCCCCGCGCGCTTTCATAGCAATACTGGTAGGCGCCGGGCGGCGGGGCTGGCTCTTGGGCTACACCCTTAGCGCGAATGGGTCCCTCCGGAAGGCGCTGCAGGGCCTGCTCCACAATGCGCAGGCTCTCTTCCATCTCTTGCATGCGCACCAGGTAGCGGTCATAGCAATCGCCTTCGCCGTTGGCCCCATCGGCGGTTATTACCTCAAAATCAATTTCCGGATAAACGCTGTACGGCTCGCAGCGGCGTTGGTCATGCGGCACGCCGCAGGCGCGCAAATTGGGACCGGTGACAGAATAATCCCTGGCCTGTTCCTTGGTGATAACTCCGACGTCTTTGGTGCGGTTGATAAAGATCACGTTTTTGCTCACCAAGGTGTCGTAGTCCTTTAGCCGGACGCGCAGCTTGGGAATGAAGGCCTTGGTGAGTTCGATGAATTTGGGCGTAAGGTCGCGCGCCACGCCGCCGAAACGGCAATAGGAGTAGGTAAGGCGGGAGCCGGTGATTTCGCCCAGGATGGAAAGGACATCTTCGCGGTCGTCAAAGGCGTAGAGAAACGGGGTGAAGCCGCCCAGGTCCAGGAGATAGGCGCCGAACCAAAGAAGATGGCTTGAGATGCGGTTCAGTTCCGCGCAGATCACGCGGATGAATTGCGCTCGGGGAGGCGCCTCTATGCCGCAGGCCCGCTCCACCGCCAGGCAGTAGGCGTGGTTATACATGAGACCGGCCAGGTAATCCATGCGGCAAGGGTTGGGCATGAAGCGTAAATAGCTGCGGGTTTGCGCCATGTGCTCGTGGCCGCGGTGGCTGTAGCCCAGCACCGGCTCGCACTCCACGATGCGTTCGCCGTCCAACCTGAGCAAAAGGCGCAGCACGCCATGCGTGCTGGGGTGCTGAGGCCCCATGTTTAGATAGAAGGTGTCGTCGGTAAGTGTCTTGCGGAGCATCAAACCATCTCCGTTTCAACCACGTCGCCGCTATGTTGCGGCCCAGCTACAAAATCCTTGCGCAGGGGATGCAGCCCTTCCTCTTGGATCAGCAAAAGGCGCTTCAGGTCGGGATGGCCCTTGAACTCAAGGCCGAACATGTCGAACACTTCGCGTTCCTGCCAGTTGGCCGCCGGGAAAACCCCGCAGATGCTTGGTGCAGCCTCCATGGGCCAGGCAGGGCACACGGCCTGCACCCGGTCCGGCTCGATCCATTTGCTGAAGGAGTAGACCAACTCCATGGTTTGGCCATAGTCAACCGCGGTCAGGTATTCCAAAAAGAAACCCTGGTCTTTTAGCATGCGCGCCAATTCAGGGATGCCTTTGGGCTCGATGGATAAGCTGAAGTCGAATCCATCATTTTCTCTAGAGGCCCGCCTCAGTTGAGTCACCTGGGGCGATGATTCTAAAATGACGGCTAGGCTTTCATTTTGACTCATGCCTGGCTCACTCCTGGTCATTTCCTGGATGACGTTTGAAGCGGCGCAAATAGTTGCGCTTGGCGCCTCCGGTCAGTTGGTCTTCCAGTTCCAGGAGCCCTTGGATGAGGGCTTCCGGCCGGGGCGGGCAGCCCGGCACATATACGTCAACCGGCAGGAAGCGGTCCGCGCCGTTAACAATGGCGTATTGGCCTTCATAGGCGAAAGGCCCCCCGCTTATGGCGCAGTTGCCCATGGCAACAACCCATTTGGGAGCGGGCATTTGGTCATATAGGGTGACTATGATGGGTGCCATTTTTTTGCTGATGGTGCCCGCCACGATCATCACGTCGCTCTGCCGGGGCGAGGGACGGAAAACGCCGGCGCCGAACCGGTCCAGATCGAAGCGGCTAGCCCCGGCCGCCATCATTTCTATGGCGCAGCAAGCCAAGCCGAAGGTCATGGGCCATAGGGAGTTGGCCCTGCACAGATCCAACATCTGGTTCAGGATGCCAAGCTGGACCGGCGGCGGGGTTTCAAAGCGCTCTACCATTCGAAAACTCCCTTGCACCAGGCATAGACAATGGCCAGGGAGAGGATGCCGACAAAAAGGAAAATGCCGATTAGATCCCGCCAGGGAAAGGAACCGTAAGCCACCAGGGCGGGGAAAAGGTAAAGAACGTCCACGTCGAAAGCCAAGAAGACCAAGGCAAAGAGATAGTAGGAAACCCCGAACTGGATCCAGGCTTGGCCGATGGGGATCATGCCGGATTCGTATGAGATTAGTTTTTTGAGGCCAGTCCCGCGTGGGGTGATTAGAACTGCCAACAGCACTGGGATGGTGGCAAAGACAAAGCCCACTAAAAGAAAAACAAGGACGAACAGGTAGTCAGTCAGCAAGTGCGGGGGCATGAGCACCTCCATGACAGCCAGCGCAGAAGAAACGCGTCCTGACCTGCGTGCCAGGGCGAAATTTAGCAGTGTGCCGCACACCATAGGGGTGTGCTTAGCCGGGCGGATTGCGGTGGGAGGCCGAGTCGAGGAGTATGGTCCAAAGTCAGGGTAGCAACCGTGCGCGCGCGAACGCTGATGCAGGGGCTATGCGCCGTGAACTTGGTCTGCCTCTCGACCAGAGGGAACAGGATTTGGTTGCTAGGGAAGACCGGGAAACCGATTAGCCGATCTCCAATGATGGTCAAACTGGCAACCGCCCTAGACCCTATGGTACGTAAAAGCCCCCCATCTTAGTCAAGACCTTTTGTGCAGATTACTTCTAGAAATGCAAAAAAAGGCCCCTCCCGGAGGAGGGGCCCAACACATGGGGAGGTCATGAAAACTGGGCTTACACCCAGCGGGAGGTCACGGTTTTCTCATCCAGGTAGAGTCGCATGGAGGCGTAGCGGCTCTTGGCGGAACCCAGGAAGGACTGCTTCTTGGAGCCCAGGGGGAAGAAGGCGTAGGGTTGCGGCACCGCCACGTTGACCCCGATGTTGCCGGTTTCCATTTCCTTCACGAATTTGCGGGCGTTCTTGCCGGAAGCGGTCATGATGCAGGCCGAGTGCCCCTGGGAGGCGTTGGACTCGTTGTGCCAGCGGATCACCGAATCCAGATCATTAAAGCGCATCAAGGCGCTCACCGGGTGCGAACTTATCATGAATACCTATCCCGGCTATATAGAGCGCGGCGCGGGCCTGCCCGATGTGAAGCGGATTCCCCATTTCCCCGAGCCGGGTATCAAGATGCTCTCCCGGTACGAAGCCGTTATCCTGGCTGGGGCTGGGGAGCCGGTGGCCTTCTTCGGCTATAGCGGCGTTCCGAGCCACCTGCTCGCGGAGAACCAGGCGCGGTTCCAGATAGCCGGTGATAAGCAGGATGCCGTCCAGGCGCTTGAGTGCCTGGCGGAGGTTATTGGCGACAGCTTAAGCTCGCCGGTTCCGGACAGCATTTTACCCCGCCCCTTCCGTCCCACCATCCCCCACGGGGAGCTTACCCCGGATAAGATATGCGCTGCCATCGCCG
>CAZDRW010000287.1:2200-5113 GCA_964507555.1 uncultured Desulfarculaceae bacterium | reverse complement strand
TGCCCGGCGCGCCGTGTTTTTTATCATTCCTGATTTTTCTTATCGGCCCTGACGAACCTATCGAAGCGAACCTATCTAGCAACTAGAACGCATAGCGCAGGCCCACCAGCATCAGCTGAATCTGGGAGGCGTCTACGTTGGCCTGGCGGAAGCGCCCGCTGCCCCTCCCGCCATGCCGCGAAATATTAACGCGGGGGTGATTGACCGGCTCTAGCAAACCGGGTTAACATGGGCTAATTCCCGTCGCAATCAAATCAACATGGTCGAATCGCCAAACCAAGAAGAACCGCATTCCTGCCGATGCGCTTAAAGGGAGCGCCTTGACGCCAAGGGGAGCGCCCAAGGCTTAATCAAGGGAATGACGCGCCGAAAGCCCAATGATGAGGGGGATGGTTCTGGGCAGGGCGCGTATAGATGGGAATAGCCTATCGTCCCGTCAACCATGTGACGCCCGTTAGCGGGCCAAAGTCATCGAAAAACGGGGAGGGTTTGATGAAATCGAAAGCTATTAAAAAACTGAAAATCGTATCGCTTGTGGGCCTGGCCCTGCTGCTGGGCTTGGCCTGGGCCGCGCCGCCGGCCCTGGCCGAATACCGGACCTTGCAGGCCGAGTTGAAACAATCTTTTAAGGAGGGGGGACACACCCCGCGCTGGTACCAGACCGAGAAGTCGGACGGTAAACCCATCGGCTGCGGCAACACGGCCTGGGCCATCGCCTTTGGCTACTACGCCGCTTTCAAGGGCATGCCCAACCTGTTCGACGGCAACATTCTGGCCCATTACTCCCAAACCAGCCGCACCGACCCCTTTGTCATGCCGGCGATGGAGGAGATCGCGCGATACACCAAAAGCACCTATGGCACCTATAAGGGCAAGGGCTGGGGCCGCACCCTGGGCGGCAACATGTGCAAGGGCCTCAAGTACGCCCAGAAAAAGGGCTTGTTCACCCGCTGCTTCCGCCTGCGAGGCACCGAGTTCGACAAGGCCCGCCAAGCCAAGGCCTGGTTAGAGCAGGACAAGCCCGGCATTCTTTTGATAAACGATCCCAAGACGGCCTTTTCCACCCTGCACTATCCGGTGGTGGAGGGCGTGCGCATCAAGCAGAAGAAGGTGGCTGGCAAGTGGCATGACCGGGACGTGGACTACCTGGTCAACCTGGGCGGCGGCGACAAGAGCAAATGGATCAACGTACGCCAGGTGGGCAAGGACACCCGCATGCGCTATGGGTCGTTCTCCCTGTTCCTGTTCGACGTGAGCAAGACCAAGCTGGCCAAAGCCGACGGCGATATCAACATGGCGCTTTGCCAGGACTGGTGCGCGGCCCACCCCGACAAGTGCGCCAAGTGCTCCAAGCACGTGGGCTGCGGCGTGGGCTACAGCAAGATCAAGTCCTGGAAGGACGCGGGCAAGAACTACTATGCCTGCGAAAAGAGCCTCACCCGCACCCAGGCCACCAAGGACCACAAGGCCGCCTGCGAGAAGTGGTGCTCGGAGCATTCCGAGTGCGCCAAGTGCTCCACTAAAGTGGGCTGTGGAGTGGGCTATAAGAAGATCAAGTCCTGGACCGGCTACGGCAAGAACTGGTACGCCTGCAAGAAACGTTAAAGCCATATCTTGGCAGCATGTTCCGCCCCTCCATTCGGGGGGGGCGGATTTTTATTGCAGGGCCGGGTGCGCAGATGGCCGGACTCCCCATTCTTACTTGATGCCGCTGGACGCGAAAAGTGATAAATATCGGCATGAATCGAGTGCCTGCCCATAACCGTCAACTTGGTTGCGTTGCTCTCGGAGGGCAAACTACATGATTAAAAGGCAAGCGTGGTTGCTGGTGCTGATTTGTTTCATGTTCCTCGAGGCCGGGGTTTTGCCCGGAAAGGCCATTGCTACGCCGAAAGCAAAGGCCAAGGCCGCCGCAGGCCCCGCCACCGTGATGTTCGTTCTGGACGCCTCGGGCTCTATGTGGGGCCAGATCAAGGGCAAGGCCAAGATCGCCATCGCCAAGGAAGTGATGAAAAAGCTGGTGGACGGCCTGCCGGATGACATGCGGGTGGGACTCTCCGCCTACGGCCACCGCAGCAAGGGCGATTGCAACGACATCGAGACCCTCATAAAGCCCGGTCCCCTGAACCGGAAGGCCTTGAAGGCCAAGATAGACGCCATAAGCCCCAAGGGCAAGACCCCCTTGAGCGAGGCGGTGCGCCGGGCGGCCAAGGAGATGCGCTACACCGAAGACCGGGCCACGGTGGTGCTGGTGAGCGACGGCTTGGAGACCTGCGCCGCCGATCCCTGCGCCCTGGCGGCGGAGCTGGCCAAGAGCGGGGTGGATTTCACGGTGCATGTGATCGGGTTCGCCATCACCAAGGACGAGCAGGGGCGCCTGCGCTGCCTAGCCGATCGGACCGGCGGCCTCTTCCTTTCGGCTGACGACGCCGCGGGCCTGCAAGCGGCTTTAGCCAAGACCGTGGCCAAGGTCAAGGAGGCGCCCAAGCCGGTGGTGGTGGACCCGGGCAAGGCCACCCTGCAGGGACCGGCCCAGGTGCCGGTGGGCCAGGTTTTCCAGGTGAAATGGCAAGGCCCCGACAGCCAGGGCGATTTCATCGCCTTGGCCCCTAAGGGGTCCAAGGATCCCCATGAGGTAGCCCACGCCTATACCAAAACCGGCAACCCGGTCCGCCTGACGGCACCGGGCGATCCCGGCGACTACGAGCTGCGCTACGTGCACGGCCACACCGGCAAGGTGATCGGCCGGGCGGACATCAAAGTGACGCCGGTGCAGGCTTCGGTGGAAGTTCCAGCCGAGGCGGCGGTGGCCCAAGATATAGAGGTGAAGTGGAAGGGACCGGCTTACGAGGGCGACTATATCTGCATATCCAAGCCGGACGCCCGTCCGGGCAGCTACCAGCATTACACTTT
>CAZDRW010000287.1:0-2190 GCA_964507555.1 uncultured Desulfarculaceae bacterium | reverse complement strand
TTGTGAGCGCGGGCAATCCGCTCAAACTGCAGGCCCCGGCCGAAGCGGGCGCCTATGTGGTGCGCTATATCCTTAACGCGGGCGACAAGCTTGTCGCCAAGACGCCCATCCAGATCAAGGCCGCCACGGCCCAGGTCAAGGCCCCGGCCGAGGCGTCGGTGGCCCAGCAGATCCAGGTGTTCTGGCAGGGCCCCAACGGCAAGGGGGACTATGTTTGCGTTTCAAAGCCGGAGGCTCGTCCGGGCAGCTATGCCCATTACACCTATGTGAAGATCGGAAACCCGGTCAAGCTGCAACTCCCCTCGGATCCCGGCGCCTACGAGGTGCGCTACATCCAGGGCTTGGGCGACAAGCTTCTGGCCAAGACGCCCATCGAGGTGAAGGCGGTGAGCGCCAGCCTGCAGGCCCCGGCCTCGGTGGACGTGGCCCAGAAGATCCAGGTGTCCTGGCAGGGTCCGGCGGGCGAAGGCGACTATGTCAGCATCGCCAAGCCCGACCAGCGTCCGGGCAGCTATCAGCACTACACCTATGTAAAGACCGGAAACCCTTTAAGCCTGCAGGCCCCCTCCAAGCCCGGGCAATACGAGGTGCGCTACATCCTGGGCCTCGGCGACAGGCTTTTGGCCAAAACGCCCATCGAGGTGAAAGCGGTTTGCGCCAGCCTGCAAGCCCCGGCCGCGGCGAATGTGGGCGTCAAGTTCAAGGTGTCCTGGAAGGGGCCGGGCAATGAAGGGGATTATGTCAGCATAGCGCGGCCCGACCAGCGTGATGGAAGCTACGAATACTACACCTATGTGAAGCAAGGCAACCCGCTCAACCTGCAGGCTCCGGCCAAGCCGGGAACATACGAGGTGCGCTACGTCCTGGGCCACGGCGACAGAGTTCTGGCCAAGGCGACCATAGAGATCAAGGCGGTGAGCGCCAGCCTGCAAGCGCCGGCCTCGGTGGACATGGGAACCAAATTCAAGGTGTCCTGGAAGGGGCCGGGCAATGAAGGGGACTACGTCAGCATCGCCCGGCCGGACCAGCATTCTGGCAGCTATGAGCAATATGTCTATGTAAAGGAAGGCAACCCGGTAACCTTGCAGGCCCCTGGCAAGCCGGGCCAGTACGAGCTGCGCTACATATTGGGCTTGGAAGACAAGCTTATCAGCAAGACCGGGATCCAGGTCAAGGCGGTGAGCGCCTCGGTGCAAGCGCCGCCCGAGGTTAAGGCGGGCGCCGAGGTAAAGATATCCTGGAAAGGTCCGGACAACGAGAATGACTACATCAGCATCGCAAGGCCCGGCCAGCAGTCCGGCTCCTACGAGGAAATGGCCTGGACCAAGGACGGCAACCCGGTGACCATTAAGGCGCCCGAGAAGCCGGGCGATTACGAGGCGCGCTACATCCTGGGACAGGGCGACGCGCTCCTCGGCAAACAGGCGATCAAGGTGAAATAGGGCATTAGTTCATATCGGGCTCAAACGGGCCCGGCCAAAAAAATAAAGCCCAATCCAGGCGCGGCAAATGCCGCCCTGGGTTGGGCTTTTATAATTGATAAATCATGACAGATAGATGACTCGGCTAGCCTGATGTTGGCCCTTCCTCCAGCCCATCTGAAAAAATTACGGCAGGCCCCCCAAAAAGCCGCCCGGCGGGCATTTTTTGACTTGACGCTAAATATAATCACTATACAATAAGAGGCATGAACAGCGTATTAATAGAAAGTAAAGTTGTTTTAAAGCTGCTGGCAGCTAACCTGCGGCCGGTGCCAGGCCGGGTAGGGCAAGGACGCCGGATGCCGTGGCAGCGGCGCGAATCGGCGGCCCCGCCCGCCGGGGGTAAGCCGAACAAGCGGCCACATGTATGGCTGGAAGGGTGGTACTCATGATAATGACGGCACTAATGCGGGAGGCTATCAATGCCCGGGAGGCTATGAATGAGAGCCAAACTACTATACGCGAGCGGCGGCGTCGCCTTGGCCTTTGCGGTGTTCCATTCGTTTTTTTGGGTGCTCTTCGATTGGGCCGCAGAGTTGCCCAGGCTAAGCGCCGTGAATGCCGGGATTATGCAGATATTCAACATCGTCTGCATCTTCGCTTTCTTATTCCAGGGTTTCGCCTCCTTCGCCTTAGCCAAAAAGCCAGGTCCCTTCAGCGTGGCGGAAAAATCCATTTTAGTGTTCATCGGCGGTTTCTATTTTTTGCG
>CAZDRW010000286.1:3971-5119 GCA_964507555.1 uncultured Desulfarculaceae bacterium | reverse complement strand
CCGGGCGGGGCGCAAGGCCCTTGCCCAGGACCAGGCAAGTGAAACCTCACCTGCCTCCTTTGGTCTCCTTGACCAATTCCCGCGGAGAAGCCATGGCCTTGCGCACCTGGGCCATGCGGATCTTCTCCTCCATGACCTGTTTGCGCTCAAAGGCCTCCACGGCCTTGGCCACCAATTCTTCCAGATCGCAGGGTTTGGTCAGGTAGTCGTAAGCCCCGGCCTTCAGTCCCTCCACGGCGCTGTCAATGGTGCCGTGGCCGGTGAGCATGATCACCTCCACCAAGGGGTAGAGGGTTTTGATGTGCTTGAGCGCGGTGACGCCGTCCATGCCGGGCATTTTCACGTCCAGAATGACGACGTCGACGTATTCCTGTTCCAGTTTGTCCAGGGCCTCCTGGCCGCTGACCGCAGTTAACGGCTCAATCCCTTTTTTGCTTAAAAGCTTGCTGGTGGTGGAGAGAAAGCGTTCTTCGTCGTCCACCAGCATCATCACCATCTTTGACATTGCCTAACCTCCCTGTTGGGGGGGTGGCCCGCCGTGGGCGGACCGGTTTGTCGACCGTCGGTCTATGATTTAAAGGGCAGCCGGATAGTAAAGGTGGCGCCGGCGCCCTGCCGGCTCTCCACCGCTATATGGCCTCCCATCTTGTCGATGATTCCAAAGCAAACGCTCAGGCCCAGGCCGGTACCCTTGCCCACCGGCTTGGTGGTAAAAAACGGGCTGAATATCTTTTCAAGGTTCTCTTGGCTGATGCCGGCGCCGTTGTCGCTCACCGATACCAGCGCCTGGCCGTCATCGTAGTTCACCCGCACCCTCACCGCGCCACCCGAGGCTCCATGTTGCTCGGCCACTGCGTCAAAGGCGTTGTTGACAAGATTGAGGAGCACCTGCTGCAGTTGACCCGGGTCGGCGCTCACCGGCGGGAGCGAATCGGTCAACTCCGTCTGTAAATTGATGCCGTTGACCTCGGCCTTTTTGCGGATCATGGCCAACACCTCGGGCACAAAGCGGGTCAGGTCCAGATCCTCGCTCTGAGGCTCCTTCTGCCGGGCGAACTTGAGGATGCCTTGGGTGATGCCGCCGCAGCGGTCAACCTGCAGCTTGATTTGGTTCATGGAGTCCAGCACCTGCTCCAGGTCCTCGCCCT
>CAZDRW010000286.1:2569-3961 GCA_964507555.1 uncultured Desulfarculaceae bacterium | reverse complement strand
GGGGAAGCTCGCCGCGCTGGTTCATCTCGCCCATAATCGTTTCGATCAGGGCATGCTCGGCCCGGATGATCTGTAGGGGATTATTGATTTCATGGGCAAACCCGGCGCTCATCTCGCCGATTTCGGCCAGACGGCTGGCCATGATGAGTTGCTGGCCCAGCTGGCTCTTCTCCTGGTCGGTGGATTCCATGTGGCGGATGATGGAGCCCGTTAGGTAGAAGGCAAGCCCCACGATGCCGGCGCCGCCGGCCAGTAAAATCACCAGGCCCAGGTAGGAGGCCGTGCGCAGGGAACTCATGGCGTCGCCCACTTCCTGACGCACCACCAGGATCCACTTGTTGTCGTTCAACCAAGCGGTGGCGTAGATATAGGCCTCGCCTGAGGCCCCTTTGCGCACAAAGGCCTCCACCTGACCCACCGGGGTCAGCTGATGTACGTTTTCCTTGTCCTTTTGCATAAGGTCGCCGCCGGAGCGACGCGCGGTCTGAAAAACGCCTTGGTCGTTGACCAGGTAGGCCTCGCCGGTCTTGCCCACCCGAACCTTTTCCACCATGTCGGTGAAGAACAGGGTGTCGATGGTGGCACGCAGCACCCACTCCACGCCGCCCAGCTTGGCCTTCACCGCCACGATGAAGTGAGGCACCTTGCGGTAGCCCAAAAAGACATCACTTACGTAGTAACCCTTTTGCATGACCTTCTGAAACCAGGGGGCGTCGCGATACGACATGCCCTGCAGCTGGTAAGGGCCTTGGTAAGCCACATGGGTGCCCTGATCGTCGAACACCCCTAAGTCCACAAAGGCCGGCGAGGCCTTGCGCAGGTCATTGAACACGTCCTCAAGCTTTTGCTTCTGGATGATTTCCTCATAAGGAATGGAGTCGGCCACGAACGACAAGTCGCCGCGGCGCTCGTCCAAAAACATCTGGATGACCCGGCGGTGGTCGGTGGCGATCCGGGTCATGCGGGCAAAGGCATCGCTTTCCAGGGCGCTGGTGAACTGATAGTAGCCGATGGCCAAGACCAAAAGGAAAGGAATGGCTGGCACCACGATCATGGTGGCGAGTATCTTATTTTTAAGAGCCTTATAGGGCTGTTTGATTGCCTGCTCCATTTGACCTAGCCCTTCTAACCACCGGTTTCTCAAATCCGGCCCAACCCTCAGGCGGTACCTCGGCCGGTTGATTCCAGCATAGAGAAAGCAAGGCAAGTGGGAAATGAAGGCTAAACCTCATTCAGGGGGGGTCTGACACCCAATTGTGGGGGCCCCCCCCCCCCCCCCCGGGGTCAGCGCCATTAACAGGGATCAATAAAAAAAATACGCCAAAAAACCACAGGTGGCCCCCAAAAAAAACGCCCGGATGCGTATGCGCTGCTGCGCATGGGGAATAATAT
>CAZDRW010000286.1:0-2559 GCA_964507555.1 uncultured Desulfarculaceae bacterium | reverse complement strand
CCCCCCCGGGGTGCAGCGCCTTTAACTGGGATCATTAAAGAAAAGCGGACAAAGAGCCTCTGGAGGCCCGCATAAAAAGCGCCGGGACCCACAAGGGGGCCCCGGCGCGGGGGATCGCCTTGATGACTTGAGGTTGCCTAGGCCGCCTTGGCCGCCTTGAAGCCCAATTCAAAGGCCGCCAGGTTGGAGGGCACGAAACGCTCCTTGGTGTTCTGGCGGATCATTTTTTTGATGGACTTAACCGGCACCTCCATGTCGCCCACGGCAAAGAGCGCGCCCAACATGACCATGTTGAGGCTCAGGGGGTTCTTGGCCTCTTCGGCCAAGGCCTGGCCGTCAAAGGACACGACGCGCTTGACCTTTTTCTTCAGTGCCTTCACCGACTCCTCGGGCGGAGGATAGGACGCGGCGCCGATGGCCACGGTAAAGGGCGGCAAGGGCCTGGTGTTGGTGATCACCAGGGTGTCCTTGTTGCACTTGTTTAACAGGCGAAGGGCCTCCACCGGCTCGAAGCTCACCAGGATATCGGCTTCACCCGCAGCCACGATGGGGCTTTTGGCGCCGCCTAATATCACCGCGGACTCCACCACGCCGCCGCGCTGGGCCATGCCGTGAATCTCGCTGACCACCACGGGCAAGCCGGCGTCCAGAGCCGCCATGCCCAGAAGGTTGCTGGCCAGGAGGTTTCCTTGGCCGCCCACGCCTACGTTAACTATGCGCTGGGTCTTCATGGTTCCTCCTTGGGCCTAATCTTTAACCGGCAGGATCGCGTTCTCTGGGCAAATTTGGGCACAGAGCGCGCAGCCGATGCATTGCAGGGTATTTATCTTGGCCTTGCCGTTATCCAGGAACATGGCCGGGCATGCCACCTTCTTTATACAGTCCAGATGGCCCTTGCACTTGGCCTCGTTCACCTGGAAAGGCTTGCGGGTCTTGGGCGCCACCCGGCGGGCAAACAGCGGGCACAGCTCCTTGGAGATGACCACGCTGACGCCTTTGAATTCCACCGCCTCCTTGATGGCCTTGATGGCGGCCCTGGTCTTGAGGGGCTTGATGACGGTTACATGCGGCACGCCCAAGCCCCTCACCACGCCCTCGATGTCGATATGGGTGGTGCTGTCGCCCAGCTTGTCGGTCTCCACGCCGGGATGGGGCTGGTGGCCGGTCATGGCGGTGGTGCCGTTGTCCAGTATCACCAGGGTGAAGTTATGGTTGTTGTGCACCGCGTTGACCAGGCCGGTCATGCCGGAGTGGAAGAAGGTGGAATCGCCGATGAAACCCACCACCTTTTGGCCGGTGGCCTTAGAGATGCCGCTGGAGCTGGTCACGCTGGAGCCCATGCAAATCACGAAGTCCGCCATGCTGATAGGCGGCAAAAGGCCCAGGGTGTAGCAGCCGATGTCGGTGGGATAGATCGCGTCCTTGCCCAGCACTTCCTTGACCGCGTAATAGGTGGCGCGGTGGGGACAACCGGCGCAAAGGTTGGGCGGCCGGCCCGGTATCGCGGGCAAGCCCTTGGGGCTGACCGGAATGGTGTCCTTGTGCTTGAAGCCGAAGGCCTTGGCAATGACCTGGCGCACCAGACGGGGATTGTACTCATAGGCGCGGCTGAAGAAATCCGGCGGAGCGATGTCAACGCTTTGGGCGGGAATCTTGGCGTGCTTCCCGATGATCTGAAGCTTAAGCTTGTCGCGCTGAGCCAAGGCCCGGCAGGCGTTCTCCATCAAGGGCTCCAGCTCTTCCACCACCAGAAGCTTGTCCACGCTCTTCATGAAGTTGGCGATCTTCTTTTCAGGCAGCGGCCAGCTAAAGCCGATCTTGAGCACCTTGACTTTGCCCTTGGCGCCCAGGTCGCCGAGCGCGTCATTTACGTAATGAGCGGCCACGCCGGAGGTGATGATGCCCAATTTGCCGCGCCCGCTGATGGAGTTCCAGGGGCTCTTTTCGCTGACAGTCTGGGCCTTGTCGAAAATCTGCATCAGTCTTAAGTGCAGTTTGCGGCTAACCGCAGGCACCGTGACGAAACGCATGGGATCTTTTTTGAACGTGCTTTTGGTCTTGGGCTTCTTGGGCTTGGCAAAGGGCACCGGCTCGCGGGCGTGGTTGACCCGGGTGGTGGTGCGCAGCAGGATCGGTGTCTCCAGCTCCTCGGAGAAATCAAAGGCGAACTTGACCATCTCCTTGGCTTCCACCGGGTCGGCCGGCTCCAGCATGGGCAGGCCCGACAACCTGGCGTAGTAGCGGTTATCCTGCTCGTTCTGGCTCGAGAACAGGGATGGGTCGTCGGCGGTCAGGACCACCATGCCCGCCCGGGTTCCCACATAGGCCAGGGTCATCAAGGGATCGGCCGCCACGTTGAGCCCCACGTGCTTCATGGTGCATAGCGTGCGCAAACCCGCCCCCGCCGCACCCGCCGCTACCTCCAGGGCCACCTTTTCATTGGTGGAATACTCAAAGTAGTACTTGGCTGCTTCGGGATTCTGCTTTTTAAGCCGATACAAGGTGTCCGGCACCTCTGATGAGGGCGTGCCCGGATAACAGGTGGCAAAGGCCACCCCG
>CAZDRW010000285.1:0-5155 GCA_964507555.1 uncultured Desulfarculaceae bacterium | reverse complement strand
CGCAGTTCCATCCTTGGATCAAAGGCTGGGAACCGGACAGGCGCAAGGCATGGCTAAAGGAACTGGTGGCCGAGGCCCAGAGCGTGGCCTTGCGCGACCTGTGGCTGGGAGAAGGCGGGCATGAGGCTTAAGCGCCTCAACGTGGCCGGTTTCGGCAAGCTCAAGCCGGGGCTGGAGTTGCGGTTCGCGCCGGGCTTTAATTTGCTCCTGGCCCCCAACGAAGCGGGCAAGACCACCACCTCGGAACTCATCACCGCGCTTCTTTACGGCTTTGGCAAACGGGTCGGGGGCGTGCATCCCTATGAGCCTTGGGCCGGCGAATATTCCGAAGCCGGCGCAGAGCTGGCCTATGAGCTGGCCGGAGGCCGGGAGTTTCAATTGAGCCGCCATCTCTTGAAGCGCGGCGAACGCTTGGCCATGAAGGACTCGGCCGGCACGGCTTTGGAATTGAATGGCCAAGAGCCTGGCCAGTATCACCTGGGACTCAGCAAAGGCGTCTTTCAAACCGTGAGCCGGGTGCAGCTCGACGACTTGCAGAAGGCTTTTTCCGGCGCCAGCCCCAAGGAATTACAAGACGCCCGCCAGGAGCTTTTAGGCTACTTTTTTGCCGAGGCCGCCACCCGGGGCCAGGTGCGCAACCCGGTGGAAGTGCGCGAGGCCTGGGAAAGCGAAGCGGCCGGGCTTTATCATCCCCACGGAAACCGGGGCCGGGCCGATAGGGACCTCAACGATCAATTGGAAAAGGCCGAGGCCGAGTTGGCCCAAGCCCGGCAGCGGGAAGAGCAGGCCAGGCAGGCGCAGGCTGAATTGGAAGCGCTGGCTAAGGAAACGGCGGAAATGGACCAGCGCCGCGAGGCAGTGGCCAAGGAACTGGCGCAGGCGCAGGCGGCGCTTATGCGGGCCGAGGAATTGGCCCGTAGAGCGGCTTTGCAGGCCGAGGTCGCGGAACTGGTGGCAAAAGGGCTGGCTGATGAATCCAGCGAGCAGCGGGCCCGCGATCTGGGGCGCGAGGCCGCCGTGGCCGATGAGCGCGCCCGCAAAGCCAGGACTCAGGCAATGGAGGAACGAGCTAAGGCGGGCGAGGGCGACCCTGTTCAGGAGCTTGATAAACTGAACGCACTGGAAGCCAGCCTGGCCGGACTAAAGGCGCGGGAGCAAGAGGCCGAACGCCAAAACGACGCCTTGGGCCGCAAATGGGTCGTACTGGAGCAGGATTGGGCCATGAAGGTGGAAGCCCTGGCCGGGCTCCCCCAGGAGCTGCCTTTTAGACTGCATGAGCAGAAAGAGGCGCTACACCGCGCGCAAAAGGAAGAGGAACAAGCCAGCCTGGACAGGGAGGCTCTCCCGCCGACGCCAAAGTGGGAGCTGGTTTTGGGCTTGGGCGTAGTGGCGGCCCTGGTGGGGATCAAGGGCCTGATCTGGTGCTATATGGCCTCTTGGCCCTGGTGGGCTTGGGTCCTGACGGGGCTGCTCCTGATTGCGGGCCTGGGCCTTGGCGTCGCGGCTTTGCTCAGGCGCGGACGGGCCAAAACGCTGGCCGCGCAGGCGGAGAGGCTGGAACGGGAGGCGGCGGAAGCCGGCGGCCGCGCCACCAGATTGCGGGCCGACTGGGAAAGCGCCGCCCAAGGGCTAAGCCAGCAGGCTTTATCCGCCGAGCCGGGCCGGCTGTCTGCGGCCCTGGTGGAGTCCGCGGGCCTTTTGAACCAAGCTGCCGGGCAAACCGAGTCCTCCTCGCGGCTGAGGGCGGAGAGCCAAGAGCTGGCGCGCAATTTGGCCCAGCTGGCCGGAGAGACTGCCCCGGGCGAGTGGTCCCAGGCCATAAAGCAAGTCAGGGAAATTTGCCAGGGCAAGATACAGGCCGGCAAGGAGGCGGAGCGCCTGGAACGCGAGGCCCACCGCGAACAGGCCGCGGCCAAGGCGCGCCGTGAGGACCTGAGCCGGCTGCTTAGCGATGCGGGCTGGGCGGATTTGCAGGCCTTGCAAAAAGCCCGCGAGCGGGCGCGCCGGGTGGATCAAATCAGCGCCAAGCTGGGAGAGGTGGAGGAGCGCCTGGCCAAGATGCCCGAGAGCGCCGCCGGTCTTGAAGATCTGTCCGCCTGCCGGAACGTTTTGCAAGCCGCGCAGGCCCGCGCCCGGGATTTGCAGGCCCAGCTCGGCGAGTTGAGCCAGCGCCGCGGCCGCCTGGAGCAAGAGCTTAAGCATCTCAATAGGTCGCAGAGCGCGGCCCAGGCCGAGGCGGTGCTGGAGGAACTGCGGCGCCGGAGGCGGGATTTGGCCCGCCGCCATGGCGTCTTGCTTCTGGCCGGGGCCTGCCTGGAGCGGGCCATGCAGCGCTTTCGTTTGGAGGCGCAGCCCAGCCTGCTGCAAAAGGCCAGCGAATTTTTGATGAAAAGCAGCGCCGGAGCTTATGAGTGGCTGGGCAGCAACATCTTCGATCAAAAGCCGGGTCAAGATCCCGATCTTACAGCCCGGCCCGGCCCCGGGGCCATGGATAGAGAGGCCCAAGCGCTTTCCCGCGGCACCCGCGACCAGCTGTACTTGAGCCTGCGCCTGGCCCTGGCCCAAGAGATCACTGACGGCCGGGAACCGGTCCCTTTGCTGCTGGACGATCCCCTGGTCAACTTTGACGATCAGCGCCTGGCGGCGACGCTGGCCATGCTCATGGAATTGGCCCGCGAACGTCAGGTGCTGCTTCTCACCTGCCACCGCTCTCAATACGAAATCGCCAGGGAAATGGGCGACTGTAATTTACTGGAATTGAATTGAGCCGTCAGGCTCAGGATTGTCCAAGGCTGGATTTGGTTCGGGAAGCGGCCTTTTGGTTAGTGGTAGACGCCTTGGTAGAGGCTCCCCAAACCCTGGTGCTCGAACAGGCTGCCTATCTCTTTCATAAGCTGGTTGGTTGAGCCTTCAATGCGCTCCAAGTCTGTATCGGTGATCACCTGGTGATCGATCAGAGACAGGATTTCATCCAAATGCTGGAGCTGTTCGACTATGCGGGGATGGCGCCCCTCTTTGGAAAGGCGTTGGCTCACGTCTTGAATCAGGTTTAGGCAAGAATCAACCCTGAGACGCCGCGCATTGTGGTTTTCAAATAGCCCCAGCATCATGCCTCCCACTTACCGCCGCCACGTCTATGCATCTCAATCACTTCAACCCGCCCCCGGCCGCCGATCAGGCTTGAGGCGGCCATGCTGATGAGGCTTAGGATCAGGGCCCCGCCCACGGCCGGCCAAAAACCGGTCACCGTAAAGCCGGCCAGGAGCGAGCCGGTCAGCCAAAGCATGAGGCCGTTGATGACCAAGGTGAACAGCCCCAGGGTTAACACGTTGATCGGCAAGGTGAGGATCAAGAGCACCGGCCGTATAAGCGCATTGAAGACGCCCAGGAAAAGCGCGGTGACGAAGGCCCAGCCCACGCCGTCCACTTGGATGCCGTCGAACAAGTAGCTAATGATCAACACGCCAAGGGCGCTGATGATCCATCTGACGATTATGCCTGCCATGCCTATTACTTATCACATTGCCGGCAGGGCCGCAACGAGCCGGCCTCGGCCGCGCAGGCCAGATCCAACAGGCTGGTCTGGCCCAAAACGCCGCGTTCCTGCTCGGCGGCGCTTTGCAACAACTCCCTCAGCCTATCCTCACCGGCCAGCTCTGGGTCGGGGATGGTGTCGCTGCCCGGGCCGCGCACGGCATCCAGCACGTCCTGTAAACTGATTACGTCCAAGGAACGGGCCGGTTGCACCACACCCTCCAAGCCGATTTCGTTGACGAGGTGGGCACCCTCCAGCGCGTCCACCACCTGCTTTATCTCGCGCTGCATCACGTCCAGCTCCTGAGCCAGTTCGGCCTGGGAGTAGGGCGGCTGGCCTTGATGGAAGCGCCGGGCCGTACGCAGCATAATGGTGAGCGCCAGGTTTTGCCTTTGCTGGGGGCTGAGCTGTCTGGTGACGATGCGCGGCAACGGTCCGAAGCGGCACACGTAATGGGAACGGGCCAGCTCCGCGCCGAACAACACCACGGTCCAGCTTACCTGCATCCAGATCATGAACAAGGGCAAAGATGCGAAACCGCCATAGATCGCGTTGTACCGGGCCACCCCGACTTGGAACAAAATATAAATGTGCTGCACCAGAAACCACAGCGCCGCGGCTACCATGCCGGCAACCAGGGCCGAGGCCCAGGGCACTTTAGTGTTGGGCAAAAAGAGATATATGAACACAAAGGCGGCCAACAACAGCAGCCAGGGGCCGATGCTGGGGACGTATTCGGACGCCCCGCCGATGACCGGCACATCGAAGACCCAGCGCACCAGTTCGTGGGAGGCGAAGGCCGCCCAGGCGCCGGTGGCGCCCAGGATGAGAAGAGGGCAGATGATGAGCACGGACAGATAATCGGTGAATTTCCGGGGCCAGCTTCTCTGGGCGGGTACGTCCCAGATGCGGTTGAAGGTCTCCTCCATGGTGGATATGGTGAAAATCAAGGCCACCACCAGGGCCACTAAGCCCACCGCGCCCAAGGTGCCGACCTGGGTGTTCTGCACGTAACCCAGTATTTGCTGGAACACCTCGCGTTGGCCGGTTACGAATTCATTGTCGATGAGCGCCTGCTGCAGGGTCTGCGAAAAGCCCAAGCCCTTGGCCACGGAGAAACTAATGGCCAAGGTCGGCACCAGGGCCAGCAAGGTAATGAAGGTAAGCGCGTTGGCTTGGAAGGGAACCCGGTCCGCCATGGAATTGCGGCCGGCCAGGTAGAACATCTGCAAGGCGAGGTTGCCCCAGGAAGGGAGGCCTTGCTTGGGACGCTCCGGCCGCCAAAGCCAGGTCATAATCCGGCGGTCCAGATCCACCAGCCAATCGTTCTTCTTGCTTGTCACCAAAAGCTCCTCCCTTGACTGCTAAAGCTTACCACCAGAGGGATTATCCCGGCAACGCAAGCCCAAATTCGGGGGGAGGCGAGCCCGCCCCGGCCGAGGCCGCTATTCGCAGGACCAGGTGCAGAACATAAGGATCAAGGAGCCACTTGCGCCGCACGCAATAGGTGAAGCGCGTGTCTCCATGCACTTGAAAGGCCCGGCCGTGCTTTTCCAGCAATTCGTGGTCGAACCAGGGCGCGCAGCCCGGATGAAACAGGCCCCAGCCTCCGGGCCCAAA
>CAZDRW010000284.1:0-5180 GCA_964507555.1 uncultured Desulfarculaceae bacterium | reverse complement strand
TCTGAACCTGAGATCCTTTCAGTTCAGCAACTCTTCATCTCAATTCTGGCAATGCTTGAAAAAGAGAAACTCATTTAAGGTGTGCCCCGCAGAAGGCAAGCCAATTATTTAGCGGTTGGCTCCGCCCATCCGGTAGCCCATGAGATCCAGGCAGACGTTTTCGTAGCCCACGCTTTGCACCGCCGCCACTATACGCCCGCGCAGAGGTTCGGCCGCCGCCCGGGCGATGAGATTTGCCGGAAGTTCTACACGGGCCAGGGGGAAGTGATCGCGCACCCGCAAGGTGGCGTCGGGAAAAAGCGCGCGCAGCAGGGCTTCGGCCCCTCCGATGCGGGTCAGCATTTGCTGGCTGAGAGCAATACCCCAGGGAACCCGGGAGGCCAGGCAAGCCGCGGCCGGGGCTTGGGCCGTGGCCAGGCCCAACGCCGAACTCAATTCCCGCACTCCTGCTTTACCCAGCCCAGCGGCGGCCAGGGGGCTCAACACGCTAAGCTCGGCCACCGCCCGGGAGCCGGGCCGGTCCTGGCCGGCATCGTCCGCCTGGCTACCCTCGGCCACGAAAGCAAAGCCCAATTCCTGGGCCATATGAATTAGCAGCATCAAGCGCCGGCGCTTGCACCAATAGCAACGCTGGGGGCCGTTTTCGGCAATATTGGGGTCGCCCAGCTCGCCGGCGTCCACTTCCAAGAGCTCCACCCCCAGGTCCCGGGCCAGGGAGCGGGCCGCCTCCACCTCCCAATCCGGGGTAAAGGGGCCCAGGCACAGGGCCGCCTTTACCGATCCGCCCAAGGCCGCCTTGGCCGCGGCCAAAAGCAGGCTGGAATCTACCCCGCCGGAAAACGCCACCAGCAGGGTGCCCCGCGAGGACAAGTCATGGGTCAGGCGCCGCCAAGCCTGGGCCAGTTCCGGGCCGAGGCCGGGCGGGGGATCAAGGGATAGGTTCAGACTGGAACTCAATCCAAAACCTCGTGCCCGGCTTCTTTGAGCGCCCGCACGATGGGCTCCAAATCGGTTTTTTCCAAGCGGAAGCTATAGACCCGGCGCGATGGCTCGGAGCTGAGTAGCGCCACCGAGACCACCTCGCCGCCGGCATCGCGGATAAGATGGTGCACCTTATCCAGGGAACCCTTTGGCGGCCGCAAGGCCACATCCACCCGGCAGGAGTCGGTGAGCAATCCCAGCAGATCCACGAACAAGCCCAATATATCGGCTAAGGTGATAATCCCAGTCAGCTTGCCCTGGTCTAGCACCAAAAGGCCGGTGAGCTTGTTGTTGTATAGAATCCTTGCGGCCTGATAAACCGTGGAATCCTGGTCGATAGTGATGGGAGTGTCGGTCATCACGTCGCGTACTTGGACCTCTTCCAAAAGCGAGGGGAACCAGGCGGTGCGTAACTGGCTGTCGGTCACCAAGCCCACCAGATCACCGTTATCCACCACCGGCAGGTGGCGCACGCCATGGGCGGTCATGACACCAAGGGCCTCATCCACTGAAGCTTCCGATCCCACAGTACGAGGGTCGGGGCTCATTCTTTCTTTGACTTTCACAGTAAGGCTCCACAAAGGTAATGAAACATAAAAAGGGTAGTAGGTGAAAATGCTTACCTGATTCCATTCATACGCTAGACGGGGTTTTAAAAACAAGGGTGTTTTGAATGGAGCTTTCCGGGGGACAATTTGACCAGCGGGTCATAATCGAGCTGTCTTGGGCTTAGTGATTGATATTGTTGGTCCAGTGCACTAAGTACCAAAAATATGTTAAAAATATGGGCGCCTTCTGCTTGACATAAGCCAGAAAAAGCCCATATATTAGACCAGGTACAGCAATAAGCCGATCGCGGCCAAGTGCCGGGAACAGGAGGCTGAGTGCACCGTGTCGGGTCCATATATGATGCGATAAGGGCATGGCCGGCGCAGAGCCTATTTTATTTTTAGCATGGAGGAGATAATAGGATGACCCCCAAGTTCATCTTCGTCACTGGCGGCGTGCTTTCCTCCTTGGGCAAGGGACTGGCGGCCGCCTCCATTGGGGCGCTCCTGGAAGCGCGCGGCCTGGCGGTCATCCTGCAAAAGCTGGATCCCTATGTGAACGTGGATCCGGGCACCATGAATCCTTTTCAGCATGGCGAGGTCTACGTCACCGATGACGGGGCTGAAACCGATCTGGACTTGGGCCATTACGAGCGTTTTACCAACGCCAATGAATCCAAGAAATGCAATCACACCACAGGCTCCATTTATTTCAATGTCATAAACAAGGAGCGCCGGGGCGACTACCTGGGCGGCACCGTGCAGATCATTCCCCATGTCACCGACGAGATAAAGCGCTGCGTGCTGGCCGGGGTCAACGGGGTGGACGTGTGCATCGTGGAGATCGGCGGCACGGTGGGCGACATCGAGTCTCTGCCTTTTCTGGAGGCCATCCGCCAGTTCCGCGCCGACGTGGGCAAGGAAAACGTGATGTACGTCCACGTTACCCTGGTGCCCTACATCAAAACCGCCGGCGAACTCAAGACCAAACCCACCCAGCACTCGGTCTCCGAGCTTAGGCGCGTGGGCATCCAGCCGGACGTGCTGCTTTGCCGCACCGAAGAGCCGCTGGGCAAGGGGCTCAAGGATAAGATCGCTCTTTTCTGTAATGTGGAGGCGGAGGCGGTCATCACCGCGGTTGACGTGGACAGCATCTACGAGGTGCCGCTCAAGTTCCACGAGCAGGGATTGGACGAGCAGATCTGCAAGCGGCTCAACATCTGGACCCGGGCCCCCCATCTGCAGAACTGGGAGGACCTGGTCTACAAGCTAAAAAACCCCACCCACGAGCTGACTATCGCCATGGTGGGCAAATACGTGGATTTAAAGGAATCCTATAAGAGCCTCAACGAGGCCCTTTACCATGGCGGGATAGCCAACAACGCCAAGGTGAACATCCGGTTTGTGGATTCCGAGCAGGTGGAGCAAAAAGGCATCGAGCTCTTGGCAGGGGTGGACGGCATCCTGGTGCCGGGCGGCTTCGGCGCCCGCGGGGTGGAGGGCAAGATCGCCGCGGTGCGGCACGCCCGCGAGAACAAAATCCCCTACTTCGGCATCTGCTACGGCATGCACATGGCGGTGGTGGAGTTCGCCCGCAACGTCCTGGGCTGGCAAGAGGCCCATACCTCCGAGATAGACCCCAATACACCCTACCCGGTGATCTATCTCATGCGCGAGTGGTTTGACTATCGCTCGCAAAAGGTGGAGAAGCGCGACGAGCTGAGCGACATGGGCGGAACCATGCGCCTGGGGGCCTATCCCTGCCATCTCCTGCCAGACACCCTGGCGGCCAAGGCCTATAAAAAGGAGGATGTGTCCGAGCGCCACCGCCACCGCTATGAGTTCAACAACGAATTCAAGGACGCTTTGGTGGATAAGGGCCTGGTGGTGTCCGGCACCAGCCCGGACGGGGAATTGGTGGAGATCGTGGAGATCAAGGACCATCCCTGGTTCCTGGGCTGCCAGTTCCACCCCGAGTTCAAGTCCAAGCCCATGGACTGCCATCCCTTGTTCCGGGATTTCATCCGCGCCGCCCTGCGTTACAACAACGATAAAAAGGCCTGAGGGTCCGGCGGATAATAATGCGGCATAATCCGGGTATAAATTATGACTGGCATGAGGTTCGTGTGGGGGGTGGCCTGGGCGTCGCTGCTGGGCGCGTTTTTGCTGGGTTGCGCCGGCGGCCCATCCTTTAACGCCACCAGCCGGCATGAGGGCCAAGCGGTGCGTCTGGAGGGGGAGCTTTTTCGCCCCCCAGGCTCCGGCCCCTTTCCGGCGGTGGTGCTGCTGCATGGTTGTTCCGGGGTGAAGGATAACCACATCCGCTGGGGGCGCCTGCTTGCCCGGTGGGGCTACGTGGCCTATGTGCTCGACAGCCTGGGACCGCGCGGCCTGGGCCCGGTATGCGGCAAAAAGGCCCTGCCGGCCAAGACCCGCGCCGTGGATGCCTATGACGCCAAGGCCTATCTGGCCGGCTTGCCTTTTGTCCAGCCCGATGCCATAGCCCTGCTGGGTTGGTCCCAGGGAGGGATGGCCGTCTTGTGGGCCGCCGACGCGGCCGTGGCGCGCCCCACCGCTTCCTTCCAGGCCTACGTGGCCCTTTATCCCGGCTGCCGGCGCGATCCGGCTGGGCTGCGCGCCCCCTTGCTCATATTGGCCGGGGCCAAGGACGACTGGACCCCGGCGGCGCTTTGTCAGCGGCTGGCGGGGAACCTGTCCGGCAAGCCGGGCCCGCCTGTGGAGATCAAGGTGTATCCAGAAGCGACCCACGCCTGGGACCGGGACTCGCCTCCTCGAATTTTCCGGGGGCACCGTTTGGATTATGATTTCGCAGCCACCCAGGATAGCCAGGAAATGGTGCGGAAGTTTTTAGGGTTATATCTGAAGGGTGGCGGCTGAGCTACTCGCGGTACTTGCCCGGCTCCAGCAGCAGGTGATCCTTGACCGGTTCGGGTTAGAGGAACACTTTGATCGACTCGCTCCATTGGGTGGTCAGGCTTAAGCCCGTTTACAAATTATTAACTATGATTTGGGGGGTGCAAAACGAATTTAGAGTTCTAGCTTACCCCTTTGCACATAGCTGAAGACAAAAAAAGTTTGTGGCGGCATCTCCTCCCCGCGGGGGCTCGACTACCCCGGCCCCTGCCTCTGAGGCGCGGACCTCGTAAAATGCCGGGTTCCAGGTAAAATTCAACTAAATGACTAGTGCGCCGCTTTTTGGGCGGCATTTATCCCGCACCCACCCCGGACGTATACATGAGCAAATCCTCCCTTTTGGCCAAGGCGGCCCATCTGCGCGGCTGCGCCACCATATCCTTAATGGCCCTCAACACGATTTGGTGGACCACGCTGCTGTTCTCGGTGACTTTCTTTAAGGCCGCCTTACCCGTGGGAGGCTGGCGCAGATTCACCGGCCGCTGCATGGTGGGGCTGGCCAATGCCTGGATCTCCTGCAACAACGGCATTCTGTCTCTGGTCAACAAAGTGGAATGGCGCTTCAATCTGCCCAGTGGCTTGGACCGCTGGCGCAACTACCTGGTGATCTCCAACCATCAATCCTGGACCGACATCCTGGCCCTGCAGCGCGCCTTCCTGCGCCGCATACCTTTTCTGCGCTTTTTCCTTAAGCAAAACCTGATCTATGTGCCTCTT
>CAZDRW010000283.1:0-5207 GCA_964507555.1 uncultured Desulfarculaceae bacterium | reverse complement strand
GCTCCCGGCCAAGGCGGCCAGCTTGCGCCCCACCGCCGCGCCGGCGGCCCCGCCGATGCCCGCGTCCACTTCATCGAACACCTGGGTGGGCGCGCCTTTTTTCTGGGCCACCAAGCCCTTGAGGGCCAAAAGCATGCGCGACAGTTCACCGCCGGAAGCGATGCGCCTTAAAGGCCGGAAGCCCTCTCCCGGATTGGGGGCGATGAATATCTGGGCTGTTTCCAATCCCCGCACCCCCAGCGAACCGCCGGAGGTGTCAACCGTGGCCCCGGAGGGCGGAGCCAATTCGACCTTGAGCTGGCAATTAGGCAAGCCCAAATCCTGCAGCTCGCCATGGGCGGCTTGAGCCAACCTGGTTACGGCCTTGCCCCGCTCCCCGCTCAGAGCCTTAGCCAGCCTGAGTGCCTGGGTCAAGGCGGTCTCCCGTTCCTTTTCCAGTTGGCTCAAGCGCTCGCTGCCCTGCTGCAAACCTTGCAACTCGCTGCGGGCGTCTTCCAAGGTTTGCAGGGCCGTCGGTACGTCGCTCCCGTATTTGCGGGTGAGGCGCTGCAAACTTAGAAGCCGCGCCTCTACCCAATCCAGCCGGCCGGGATCGAACACCAGCCGGCTGGCGTAATCCCTCAATTCGCCCGCAGCGTCCTCCAACTGGTAATAGAACTCCTCCATGCGCCGCGCCAAGGTCTCGGCCCGCTCGTCCAGGCGCGCCAAGTCGGCCAACAGCCCCCGCACCCGGCTGGCTATCTCCAACGCGGAACAGTCCTCGGCCTCCGCCAAGCCGTTCAAGGCGCCCTGGGCCAATTGGGCCACCTGCTCGGCATTGGCCAAAAGCTTGCGCTCCGCTTTGAGCCCAGCCTCCTCTTCGGGGTTCAAGTCAGCCTCCTCCAACTCCTGGATCACCGCTTGCAGCCATTGGCGGCGCTCTTCGCGCCGGGCCAGGCTATGGCGCAGTTCGCTGAGATCCTTGTCCAACGCCTGGACCTGCCGCACCGCGCGGCTCACCTCTTGGCGCCGTTCTTCCAAGCCGGCATAGGCATCCAACAGGAGCAGATGCTCCTCGGGCCGCAGGAGATCCTGTTGGGAGTGTTGGCCGCAAAGCGCCAAAAGCCCTGGCCCCAGCTCGTTCAACAGGCTCAAATTGGCTAAGGAGCCGTTTACCTGTACCCGGTTGCGGCCTTCCCGGCTCACCACCCGGCGCACCACTAGATCCTCGCCAGCTTCCAAGCCCTCTTCCGCCAGGCGCCTGGCCAGGGCTCCCTTGGGATCGATGATGAACTGGGCCTCCACCAGAGCCGATTCCGCTCCGGTCCGTATAAGGTCGGAGCTGGCCCGTTGGCCCAAAAGCAGGCCCACCGCGGCCAAGATGATCGACTTGCCAGCCCCGGTCTCGCCAGTCATCACCGTAAGCCCTGGGCCCAGTTCCAGCTCCAAGGCCTGGATCAGGGCAAAGTCTTTTATGCTTAGATAAGTAAGCATGCCCGCTTTTGATTATTCTCCAGACAATTGTGCTCGGCATTCCGTGCTTGCCAGGGGCCATCTACCCCCATGCCGCCCAGGCGCTCACCACAAGCGCTCCGCTCAGATCATGCCAGGCTTGATTGCCAACTGCAAGGGTCCAGGCTATAAGTGCGCGGCCACCAGGCCACAATTCCCCGCCCCAGCAATATCTTCAAGACCTCCAGCGCCGCCGCCGCACCGGCCAGCCACACCAAGGGCCCCAGGCTGGGGGCGGCCTGGCCGGACAGCATGGCCTGTAAAAAGCCCGGTTCCAGGGCCAACGGCCCGCCAAGGCCGTCGCCCAGACGGGGCATCTCCTGGCGCAGCCAGGCCCGGGCCAGCTCCGCCTGGTCTACCGCGGCCAAGTCACGGCCCTGGCTGGGCAGCCCGGCCTCCGGGTCCGGGCCGTCAGGCGCATAGGCCCGCACCTGCACCACCGGCAGGCCCAGCGCCTCCACCAGAGGCGTCATGGTTTCTCGAGCGGCGCGCATGGCGGCCAAGGCCGGCCCCAGCGCGTCCACGGCCAAGACGCCGGCCTGGCAGCCCCGCAGGGCGTTTCCTGCCAAATCCGGCGCCAGGGACAAAGGCTCGGCCAGAGTCATTTTAAGTTCGGGATTTATATCCTCTAGCCGCTGGGCCATGACCTCAACCTTGGGCCGGCCCAGGGTGGAGCCGAGCGCCCCTAGCTGGCGGTTGAGGTTGGAGGCTTCGAAAGCCTCGGCATCACAAATGGTCAGCCCGCCCAACCCGGCCCGCGCCAGCAACTCGGCCGCCACACCGCCCACGCCGCCCAATCCCATCACCGCCACACAACAGTCGTTCAAGCGCGCTTGCTCGGCCGGACTAAAATAGCCCAGGTTGCGTTGCCACTGGGCGGGCGTATCGGTCATGGCCACGATCTCCTTAGGGAAGTACAGTATCCGCGCCCATTATCCCCCTGCCCGCCCTCAGGTCAAGCCCGCGCATAACTCCCCGCAATCCTAAGGCTTGACGGCCTGCCGCGGCTGGTCTAAGGTTGCCCGGTATCCAGGAGGTCGTGCATACGCCATGTTGCTGCAGATCAACCCAGAGAACCCTCAGATGCGCCTTATCCGCCAAGTGGTGGATGTGCTGCGCAAGGGCGGGGTGGTAGCCTATCCCACTGACACGGTTTACGGTATCGGCTGCGGCATCATGGACAAAAGGGCCATAAAGCGCGTGCACCAAATCAAACATCAGCCCCTGGACAAGCCTTTCTCCTTCATCTGCCCAGGGCTTAACGAACTGAGCAAATACGCCCGGGTGACGAATTATGCCTATAAAAACCTGAAGCGCCTGCTGCCCGGCCCCTACACCATAATCCTGGAAGGTTCCCGCGAGGTACCCAAGATGATGCTGACTCGGCGCAAGGAAGTGGGCATCCGTGTGGTGGACCATCCCATCGTGCAAGCCATGGTGGGCGAACTCGGCTATCCCATCCTCTCCACCAGCGCCACCGACGCAAACGGCCAATACTACATGCAAGCCTGGGAAATCCAGGAGGCCTTGGGCCATCTGCTGGACATCGTGATCGACGGAGGGCCGGTGTTGGGCGAGCCTTCCAGCGTTATCAGCCTGGTGGGCGATGTGCCCCAGGTCATACGCCAAGGCGCCGGCCCGCTGGAGGAGTTCTTATAGCGCTTCGAGGGAGGCCTTTTATGCCGAGCCTCAACCCCAAATGGCTGGCCGCGATACAGGGTCAGGTTAATCTCAGCCCTTATTTCGATTTACAGTCCATGACTGTCGAAGACCTATCTCCAGGCGCTTCCCGCCTGGAGATCGCCTTGGCCCAAAAGCATCTGCAGCCGTTCGGCCTTGTGCATGGCGGGGTTTTCTCCAGCCTGGTGGACGCAGCCGGTTTTTGGGCCTGCTATTCACTGTTGGAACCCGGCCTGGGACTTACTACCGTGGAGATGAAGCTAAATTACCTGGCGCCCGCGCAGGACGGACTCATGGTGGGATTGGGATGTTGCATTAAAATGGGCCGCAGCCTCTGCCTGGCCGAGGCGCGGGTGGAAGATCAGGACGGCCGCCTTTTGGCCCACGGCACCGTGACCTTGATGGTTCTAAAAGACCTGGCCCTGGACGGCCAAGACGGCCTGCCCCCGAAATTCTTGGATTAACCTGCCCGGCAAGCAGCGGTAAGAGACCTGTTTAGATTTCGCAGCTCTGTATGCGCCGGCACACTTCTTGAAAAACGTCGCTCAAGCGAAGCACTCCCTTGATACGCCCACCCTCATCGGTAACCAAAAGAGACTGATGCCGCCCCATGATCAGTTGATGAATCGCCTCGGCCAAACTAGCGTGTTCTTCCACATATTCACCCTGCCGAGGCGTGTACATGATATCAGCCACCTTCACCCGCCCCGCGGCCCGGCAAATATCATTTAGAGGATGCTCCCACAGATTGTGCTCCTTGAGCATGCCTTTGATGAAATCGGGATTGAAGCCGAAATGGGCTAAGCGCTCATAATTGAACAACTCTTCGTACTTGGGCTCCAGAGCGCGTATGACGTCCCATTGGCTTAGCTTGCCCACCACCGTTCCCCCGTCATCCATGACCAGAATGGCGCGATGC
Organism: uncultured Desulfarculaceae bacterium; assembly: GCA_964507555.1. Classification (GTDB taxonomy): domain Bacteria; phylum Desulfobacterota; class Desulfarculia; order Desulfarculales; family Desulfarculaceae; genus Desulfocarbo. Next base: position 1,117 of record CAZDRW010000283.1, on the reverse strand, counting down.
GGATAACTATCCTTGCCGAATTTTTCCTGGGCTTCGCCCAAGGCGTTCACCGCCTGTTGCAAGGTGGCGTCTGGCTTGACCGTAGCGTACTCTTCCAAAGGAACCATGCGGTCTTTTACTAATATATCCATACCGGCTTACCCTGTAGCCATATTGGATGCTAACCTGCGAACCCATTCTTGATTAGGTTCTATCTAGTAATTGTACCCGAGAGTGGCCCCAAAGCGGAATCCAGATGTCAGGGTAGGCGCTTCAAGGCCTTCTGGGCCAATTCCTCGGCTGCCTTCAAGTTGCGCTTTTCATCACCCGATGCCGCCGTGATATTAAGGTAGGCGTCCTTGCTCAAGACGTGCAGGCCGGAGCCCGCTTTTAAACCGCTGCCTCCCCAAAAGGCTTCCTGGCCCAATCCGCTTATCGCCTTGGGCTTGCCCAACAGCTTTTTGGTGTCGGCAAATAGATTGGCGGCGTTGTAACCGCTTTCACGCAGGTTGGGGTTCATGTTCTGAGTGGCCACCAGCGAAATCTGTACAAAGCGAACCGCGTCTTTCGCCTGGCCCTCGTAAAAGCATATGCTCTGACCAAGCGGGTTGGCCGTACCTTGCAGCTGTCCGGCCTTGACCGGAACGCCCAGAGCGTTGGCCGCCTCTTCCTGGCTCACCAGTAAGCAGGGATTTAAAACTCCGCCGGTGGAGGCTTTCTTATCCTCGTCATCGCCGCAGGCCGCCACGCCCGCCAAGATAAGGCCAAGGGCCGCTATCAAGACCCATTTCCATGCTTTCATTTAGCTCTCCGCTTTTCACCTGCTTATTAAGCCGCACCGGGCAAAACCAGCCTAGCCCGCAGCGCCTGCCCTCCAAAAGCTGGGAGCCGGCTTGAAAAAGCCGGCCCCAGTGCATGGCGAGGGGCTGGCTTTAAGTTAGCACACTTCCTTCAGGGCAAAAAGTTGTAGCCGGCCCCTTTTTTTAAGGCCAGCCACAATTTTCCCAACAACTCTACAACTATTTATTTTCTTTTTTCATGAGCTTGGCCCAGGAATCACGCAAGGTGACCGTCCGGTTAAACACCAAATTGCCCGGGCTGGAGTCTTTGAGGTCCACACAAAAATAGCCTTTGCGTT
>CAZDRW010000282.1:0-5210 GCA_964507555.1 uncultured Desulfarculaceae bacterium | reverse complement strand
GGCAAAGGCGACCACTTGGGCGTAGTATTCCAGGTCCGCCACCGCCGCGGTGGGGTTGTTGGGGTAGTTGATGACCAGCACCTTGGCCTTTTTGAGGACGTCGGCGGGTATGGCCTCCAAATCGGGCAGGAAGCCGTTTTCCTTCAGGAGCGGCATCTTGTAAGGCACGCCGCCGGTCATATGGGTGGAGGAGTTGTAAACCGGATAGGCCGGGTCGGGGCAAAGCACCACGTCGCCCGGGTTGACAAAGGCAAAGGGGAAATGGGCCAGGCCCTCCTTGGAGCCGATCAGGGTGATCACCTGCTTGGCCGGGTCCAGCGTCACGCCGAAGCGGTGCTCGAACCAGGAAGCCGCGGCATCGCGAAAGCGGTTCATGCCCGAATAAGCCGGGTAGCGGTGGGTGGAGGGGTCCTCGCAGGCCTCCTGCAGCTTGCTGATGATATGCTGCGGAGTGGGCTGGTCGGGATCGCCCACGCCCAGGTCGATGATGTCCACCCCGCGCGAACGCACTTCGTCTCTGAGACGGTCAATTTCCTTAAAGAGATAAGGTGGCAGCTTCTTCAACCGCTCTGCGATGTCAAATCCCATGTTCTCCCTCAATGCCGATCTGCTCTGTATTTAGCGGTCCAAGCCTTAAACTCCCCGGCTTGGTCTTCGATCATGCAAGCACGTGCCAGCCAACCAAGGACGGCGCGCGCCCGAAAACTACTCACACCAGTAAAACGCTTTTGGCGGCTATTTTTCAACCACCAGATAAATATAGTTTGAAAATCCGATTGCTCTGCGGCCAGCATGCTGGAGCTTGCTGCCTACCGCCGGTCCTCGACCGGATTTATCAAGCGCCCTATATGTTCTACTTCTATGACCACCTCCTGGCCCGCCTTCATGGGCCCCACGCCCTCGGGGGTGCCGGTGGCGATCACATCGCCGGGATTAAGCGTCATGACCTTGCTGATGAACGAAATCAGGAACGCCACCGTGAAAATCTGGTCCGAGGTATGGCCGTCCTGCTTGAGATGGCCGTCCAGGATGCAACGCACGGTAAGGTTTTGGGGCTCCAGGCCGAGAGCGATGCAAGGGCCCAGGGGACAGAAGGTGTCGAAGCCCTTGGCCCGGGTCCACTGCACGTCGGCCTTTTGCAAGTCGCGCTCGGTCACGTCGTTCACGCAGGTGTAGCCCATGACATAGTCCAGGGCCTTTTCCGGCTCCACGTTATGGCATCTTTTGGACATGACCACGCCCAACTCCGCCTCGTGGTCCACCCGGGTGGCTCCCTTGGGCCGCCGGATGGTTTCGCCCGGCCCGATCACCGTGGTGGGCGGCTTGAGGAAGATGATGGGCGTCTCATCGGGCACTGCGTTGCCCAGTTCCTTGGCATGGGCCGCGTAGTTGCGCCCCACGCAGACTATCTTGGACGGACGGCAGGGCGCCAAAAGGCGCGCGTCCTTCATGGCCGCGTAGTGCTTGCCCGGTTGGCCACCGGAAAAAGGCGAGCCCTCGTAGAGGCGGATGCGACCGCCGCTCATGAGCCCATAGCGCGCCTTGCCCTCAAAGGATATGCGCACCACTCCCCGTTCCGCCAAAATCAAGCTGCTGTCTATGGCCATGACGCCTCCCTACCCTTTTAAACCCAACACGTCCTGCATGTCGTAAAGGCCCGGTGCTTTTCCCGCCGCCCACAGAGCGGCGCGCACCGCGCCTTGGGCAAAGGTGTCGCGGGAGTGGGCCCGGTGGGTCAACTCCAAGCGCTCGCCCTGTCCAATGAAATAAACCGTGTGATCGCCCACGATGTCGCCGCCGCGGATCACGCTGATCCCGATCTCGTCCTTGCTGCGCGCGCCCACCATGCCTTGGCGGCCGTGCCGGCACGCCTCATCCGGGTCCCAGCCCCGGGCCGCCGCCAGTTCGGCGATTAGCTTCACCGCGGTGCCCGAGGGCGCATCCTTTTTCTGGTCGTGGTGGGCTTCCACCAGTTCCAGGGCGTAACCCTCGCCCAGAACTTTGGCCATCATGCCCACCAGCTTGAACATGAAGTTCATGCCCACGCTCATGTTGGGCGCGTAGACCACCGGGGTTTTGGCGGCGTGCTTTTTAATCTCTTCCTGCTGGGCCGCGTCCAGGCCGGTGGTGCCGATCACCACCGCCTTTCCTGCCGCGGCCGCCAGGGCCAGGTGTTTCAGGGTAGCCGCCGGAGCCGTGAAGTCGATGAGCACATCCGCCTGGGCTATGGCCTGCCCGGCGTCGTCAGTCAACACGCCCGCGGCTCCCGCCACCCCGACCGCCTCGGCGACGGACCGGCCCACGGCCGGGTTGCCCGGGGCCTCGAAGGCCCCGGCCAGCTCGGCGTTTTCCTGCGTACTGATGGCGCGGATGATGCGCCCGCCCATGCGGCCGGCGGCCCCGGCCACAGCTATGCGTATCATGATCGCCTCCCTACTTGAGAAGCCCGAACTCGGCCAGCGCCTTCTTAAGCTTATCCAGGTTGGCGGCCGACATCTCGCACATGGGCAGCCTAAATCCGCCGTCCGGGATCAACCCCATCAGCGCGGCCGCGGTTTTCACCGGAATGGGATTGGTCTCCAGGAACATGGCCTTGCACAAGGGCAAGAGCTTCATAAAAAGCTCCTGGGTTTTTTTCACTTCGCCCGCCTCCCAGGCCGCGATAATATCGGCGGTCTGGCGGGGCGCGATGTTGGCGATGACGCTGATCACGCCCGCGCCGCCTATGGCCAAGATGGGCAGGATCAGGTTGTCGTCACCCGACAAAAGGGTCAGCTTGTCGCCGCAGAGCTGGACGATCTCGGCCATCTGGCCCAGGTTGCCCGAGGCCTCCTTCACCGCCACGATCTCGGGCAGCTCGGCCAGGCGCGCCATGGTGACCGGCTCGATGTTAACGCCGGTGCGGCCCGCAATGTTATAGGGCACCAGGGGGAACTTGGTCTCCTTGGCGATGGCCGCGTAATGGCGGTAGATGCCCTCCTGGGTGGGCTTGTTGTAATAGGGCGTGATGTGCAGCGCCGCGTCCGCGCCCACCGCCTTGGCGTACTTGGTCAGGTCGATCGCCTCAGCGGTGTTGTTGGAGCCCGCGCCAGCCACCACGGGCACCCGTTTTTTAACCTGCGCCACCGTTATCTCGATCACCCGTTTGTGCTCATCATGTCTCAAAGTGGGAGATTCGCCGGTGGTGCAGCAGGGCACGATGCCTCTGGTTCCGTTCTCGATATGGAACTCGATGAGGCTGCGCAGGGCCTCCTCATCCACGGTCCCATTCGCGAACGGGGTTACGATGGCCACCAAGGCTCCCTTGAACATCACTAAATCTCCTCGTTATAGGTTTAGGGATTTATGCCTTGCCTACTATGCTCTCTAGCTAAAAGAAGAAAAGACCGCGCACGGCCCTCCCCTCCATTAATAACAGGTTAACCCGCCCGGGATCATACCGCCAGCCAAGCGAAGGCCTCTTCATGCAAGACCCCTTGGTACACATACGAGGCCGGTCCCTCCAGGAACACCTCGCGGAAGCCGCCATCGCCGTCACGCTGAAAGTGGACTATGAGCTTTTCGCCGCTGCGCACCCGCGCCGTGACCGGAGACTTCAGGAGCCCCTTGGCGCCCGCCATGAGCGCCGAGGCCACCGCGCCGGTGCCGCAGGCCAGGGTCTCGTCCTCCACCCCGCGCTCGTAGGTGCGCACCCAGAGCTCGCCGTCTAGGGCAGCGGTGAAGTTCACGTTGGTGCCGGCCGGTGCGAAATGCTCATGGAAACGGAGCGCTCTGCCCAGCTCGAAAACAGGAGCGGCTTCCAGGTCCTCCACCGCTAGCACGGCGTGGGGCACGCCGGTGTTCACGCCGTCCAAGCGCACCTCGCGGTCCGCGGCCGATAGCTCCAGGTCGCGGTAGGCGCCGAAAGGCGGCACCATTTCCAGCTTCACCACGGAACCCTCCACCCATGCCCTGATGGGGCCGGCCAAGGTGTCGAACACCATCTCCGGCCCGGCCAAGCCATGATCGACGGCAAAGCGCGCCGCACAGCGGCCGCCGTTGCCGCACATCTCGGCCGAGGATCCGTCCGCGTTGAAGAAATCCCAAAGGAAATCAACTTTTCCAAGCCTTTGGTCCACTCTAGCCGATGGCGACATGAGAATCAACCCATCGGCCCCCACCGAGCGGCTGCGCTTGCACACGGCCTTGGCCAGAAGCGGCATCACATCCTTGGGCACCTTGGCCTGGCGGTTGTCCATAAAAATGAAGTCATTGCCGGTACCGGTCATCTTGGTGAAGGCAAGACCGGCCAAGGGAGCCAGTTGGGCTGTGGGATCGGAAGTCGCCATAATTTCGCCTCGCGAAAAGGGCCAGCATGCATAAGTGCACGAAGCCAAGAAACAAATTAGCCCGTAAAAGGGCCATCTTTGGGGAAATACCATAAAGCGGCGGAATCGTCACTCATCAATTGTTTTATGTGTGATGAAGCTGATGATTACGGCGCCACCTCTTTATGTAGGTCTGCTCATGATGCGGATGCAGCGTGCCGCTGCTGCCATAACGGGTCGTGGAGGGGTGGTTTTTTAAATGGGCGCTCTAAGCTCTCGTTGAGACGCCAAGATGCAAACAGAAGCGGGGCAGCGTGCCGCTGCACCCATAGCGGTTCGGGAGAGGGCGATTCAGCGTCGGGTGCTGTATACTCCCGCAGCAATAAAAATACGAAAAAACAGGCGGCAAGTGGCCAAACCCAAAAAGGTGAACCATGAAAAGAAAAGTTCTTACGCTCTCATCGCTCTGGCCTTGCTGGCTGGCGTTGCCATTGGGCATGTCACCTCCCAGGCTGTTGCCGGAAGCGCTTGCGGCATTAACGTGCCGGGATCGCGCATCAGCATTTATCTTGTGAATGACAACGAATTCGATGTGACCGTATACGACCCATGTAAAATTGTGCAGGCCAGGACAATAAATTCTAACCTGCTAAGAGTAGAATTCTCCAAATAGGCTGTCCCGCCGCCGCAAGCACCAGGGCATTAGACCCGCAATAAAAAACGCAGTTGACCAATCATCTACATTAAGGAGCATCATAATGAAGACCAGAGTCAGTAAAATGTTGACCGCAGCGGTGCTGCTGGGTTTTGGTTTTGGCCTGGGCTTTTTCATGGCCCCCACTACGGCCCAAAGCGGAGGGTGCATCTCTCTATCAAATAAATCCACCGCGGCTTCTCTGACTT
>CAZDRW010000281.1:0-5236 GCA_964507555.1 uncultured Desulfarculaceae bacterium | reverse complement strand
CACAGGTTTTCTGGACGCGGGAGGAAGCGCTGGAGTGGCTGGGCCTGCCACCGGATACTGAGATCGAGTTCCCCTTTTAGCCAATCGACGCTTGCAAGCAGCCTCAAGCAAAAACACCATGTTTTTAGTTGCATGCCTTCTGGATTTCAGTTAGGTAGAGGTTTCTGACTTCTGATAAACAAATCATCGGGATAAAATTTTCCAATGCATCATTTTTCATATAAAAACGGAACGCTACACGCCGAGGACGTCAGCCTGGAGCAGATAGCCCGTGAAGTGGGCACCCCGGCTTATGTCTATTCCCAGGCCACCCTTACCCGTCACTTCCAGGCCTTTTCCAGGGCCTTCGAGGGGCTGGACCACTTGGTGTGCTACTCGGTCAAGTCCAATTCCACCAAAGCGGTAATAGCCTTGTTCGCTTCCCTGGGCGGCGGCGCGGATATCGTGTCCGGCGGCGAACTTATGCGCGCCCTGGCCGCGGGGGTGAAGCCTGAGCACATCGTGTATTCGGGCGTGGGCAAGACCGAGGCCGAGATGGAGGCCGCTCTTAAGGCCGGCATCCTCATGTTCAATCTGGAGAGCGTGGACGAGCTCGAGGTGCTGGACCAGGTGGCCGGGCGCTTGGGCGTCAAAGCCCCGGTGAGCTTCCGGGTCAATCCTGACGTGGACGCCCAGACCCATCCCAAGATCACCACCGGCTTGGCCAAGAACAAGTTCGGCCTGGACATGGAGACCGCCTTCCGCCAGTATCCCATCGCGGCCAAGCTCGCCAATGTGGAGATCAAGGGCATATCCTGCCATATCGGCAGCCAGCTCACCGACACCCGGCCCTTTAGCGATGCCTTGGAACGGGTGGCGCGCCTGGTGGAAAAGCTCAGGGAGGTCGGCATCAATCCCAGCCTCTTGGATCTGGGCGGCGGCTTGGGCATAACCTACAACCAGGAGACCCCGCCCCATCCCGATGAATACGCAGCGGCGCTACGGGAAACCATCAAGCGCCTTGACATGAAGCTCATTCTGGAGCCGGGCAGGGTGCTGGTGGGCAACGCCGGGATTCTGCTGGCCCGGGTGCTTTTCACCAAAAAGACACCGGTGAAGCGTTTCATCATAGTGGACGCGGCCATGAACGATCTGATCCGACCCAGCTTCTACGACTCTTATCACGCCATATGGCCGATTGAGAAGGCAAGGGCCACGGAACTGGCCATGGCCGACGTGGTGGGCCCCATCTGCGAGACCGGGGATTTTCTGGCACGCGACCGCAATCTGCCCATGTTCCAGCGCGGCGATCTCATGGCGGTGCTTTCGGCTGGAGCCTATGGTTTCGCCATGAGCAGCAATTACAATTCCCGCCCGCGGGCGGCGGAGGTGTTGGTAAACGGCGGCCGCTTCAGCGTGGTGCGCCGGCGGGAAGCCATCGAGGATTTAAGCCGCGGCGAAAAACTGGCCGAGTGGATGGAATGAGCGCAGGAACCAAAGAGTAGCAGCACACAGATATAGGCAAGTTGGATCACGCGGAAGACGCTTATGGCGCCTTCCGCGTGTCTTTTTTAGGAATTGGGGGGATGGTCCGCTGGCGCCTGCCGCCTGGTTTTCATGCTATAATTACTAACCAATATCAAGCGCCTGTTAATCGCAAAAATCTGATTAAGGGCCGGCCCATCATAATTAGTAAGCAAAAATCTATTTTACGAGCCTGCCCCGCTTAGAGTACGGCTTCCCGCATATCTTTGTTTGTTGTTCGAGGATGATCCGCTTGGAGTGGTTTCTATGCTTTCCCAAATGAGGTTGGGCACAAAAATAGGGCTCGGCTTTAGCGTATTGATTATGCTCCTCTTGCTGGTGGGCATCTGGGGCTTATATGAAATTAACGTATTGTACGAGCTTAACCAAAAGCTTTACAAACACCCTTTCACGGTCAGCAACGCCGTCCTGCGCATTGAAAACAACATACTAAAAATGCACCGCGACATGAAAGACATCTTATTGGCCGAAGATGAAGCCGCTATCCAGCGCTACGCGCAAGAAATAGACAAGGTGGAACGAGAAACCCTTGAGGATTTCAAAGTTATCGGGGCGCGCTTCTTGGGTAAAAAGCAGCAACATTTGGCTACGCTCGATTTGTTTGTAAAATGGAAATCCATCAGAGCCGAAGCGATGGCTTTGCTGAATCAAGGCCTTAAAAAACAAGCTGCTGATATTACCAATGGCAAAGGCGCAGCCCATGTTGATTCCATTCTTATGGCCATGGATGACTTAAACGACTTCGCCCAAAGCAAGGCGTTGGCATTTTTTGATGAAGCCAGGGAGACCGCGACGTATTACCGCATTTTGATGTATGCGGTTTTGTCGGCGGCACTCCTTTCGGGGATCCTTTTCACCATCATCTTTGTTGGCAAGGTCATTAAAAACGAGCAAGAACTGCGCGACGATAAAGCTTTCATCGATAATGCGCTGGATTCGCAGACAGATACTTTTTTTGTGTTTGACCCCAACACGGGAAAGGCTTTGCGCTGGAACAGGGCCTTCCGCGAAATCAGCGGCTACAGCGATGAGGAAATCGCCGCCAATATCGCTCCGGATAGCTATTACGATGCTCACGATCTGGAAAAGATTTCCATGGCCATGGATCAACTGCGCGACCAAGGCTCCAGCGAGATTCAATTGGACCTGATAACCAGAGATGGCCAAAGAATACCGACCGAATACCGGGCGGTTTTGGTTTTAGACGGAAAAGGCAACCCCAAGCACGTCATCGCTGTTGGCAGGGACATTGCCGAACGCCAGCAGGTCGAAGCAGCCTTGCGCGAAAGCGAAGCCCTGCTCAACAATGTTGGGGCCATTGCCAAAATCGGCGGCTGGGAAATGGATCTCACCACCCGCCAGGCCAAGTGGACCAAAGGGACCTATGACATCGTTGAGATTGATCCGGGTCAGCCAATACCCGGCCCGGACGAGCATTTGGAGTATTACCTCCCGGAGTACCGGGAAACCGTTTCCCAGGCCATGGCAGCGCTCATTAATGATGACGAGCCGCTTTGTTTCGAAGCGCCCGCCAATACGGCAAAAGGAAAGTTAAAGTGGTTCCGCGCCATGGGCCGGGCCATGCGCGAAAACGGCAAAGCCGTGCGCTTGGTGGGCACCCTGCAGGATATCACCGAGCTAAAAGAGACCGAAGAAAAGATGGCCATGCTCGACGCCCAGCTGCGCCAGTCCCAGAAAATGGAGGCCCTGGGCACGCTATCAGGCGGCATAGCTCACGATTTCAACAACATCTTGTCAGCAGTCATCGGTTACAGCGAGTTGACAATTGACGAAATAGAAGAGCTGAATCCCTTAAGGAACAACTTGGAGCAGATACTGAAAAGCGCTTGGCGGGCGCGCAATCTGGTGGCTCAATTATTGGCCTATAGCCGCAAACAGCTGCTTCAGTTAAAAGTTTTCAACATCAATGATATTGTAAAGCAAAACCTGCCCATGCTGGAGCGGATCATTGGAGAGGACATTCTGCTGAAAACTTTTCTTAATACCAACGCCGGCGTTGTCCGCGCGGATTTCAACCAAATAGAACAGGTGCTGTTGAATCTGGTGGTAAATGCCAGGGACGCCTTGCCCAAGGGCGGCATGTTGAGCATTGAGACAGCAGAGGTGATAATCGACGAAGCTTATGCCTCCGACCATAACGATGCTATGCCTGGGCCCCACGTAATGCTTTCGGTAAGCGACAACGGCCCCGGTATGGATGAAGACACCAAAACCCGCATCTTCGATCCCTTTTTTACGACCAAGCAAAGAAGCAAGGGGACCGGCTTGGGTCTGGCCATGGTTCACGGAATAGTCAAGCAACACGGCGGCAGCATCTACGTCTACAGCGAGCTGGGCCAGGGCACCACCTTCAAGATTTATTTGCCGCTGGTATCCGACAAGGCCGAGACACCCGTTGAACGCACAACCATGTCCGACCTGGCCGTGGGCAGTGAAAGCTTGCTGTTGGTTGAGGATGATGATTTGGTGCGCGAATTCCTCCGCAACACGCTTATTAAATTAGGTTACAGCGTGTTGGATTCAACTGATGGCGTATCCGCCCTAGAGATGATGAGCAAACGGCAAGAAATGAAAATCGATTTGCTGGTGACGGATGTGGTAATGCCCAAGATGAGCGGCAAGGAACTCGCCAGGCAACTCTGCGCTGCCAGGCCGAGTCTGAAGGTGCTGTATATATCCGGTTACAGCGATAACATAATCGCCCATCATGGCGTATTGGACGCCGGGGTGGCTTTCCTGCAAAAACCCGTGACCATTAAGGCCTTGGCCCAAAAGGTAAGGGATGTCTTGGATAGTTGAGCCCGTGGTGAGAGTGGATCTCTCTGTCAGCCGTTTATGGGATTGAATGTTTACGCCGAGCCGCATGGTGTCCGGCCATGATGCCTGAACCGGTGTAATCCTGCCGCAATATTGGCTGGTCCAAGATGGCCGGCGGCTTGGTTTTTTTAAAAGAAGCTAGACCAGAGAGTAAGTTAACCGGGTTGCAAAGGTGAGCAGCTTGGATGTAATTATATTTGGGGCGGGCGGCCTGCCCCCCAGCGCCTTCCACGCTCTTTCTGCGACGCGCCTTAAGAGGAGGTGGACATGGACGCCATCACTGCCATCATGACCCGGCGCAGCCCCCGCGCCTGGCAGAATAAACCGGTGCCCGCCGAGCTTATCGTTAAGCTCTTGGCCGCGGCCATGCAGGCGCCTTCGGCCGGCGACGGCCAGCCCTGGCACTTTGTGGTGATAGACGATCGCGAAATGTTGGACCTGGCCTCGCGCTTTTATCCCGGCGCGGCTCCGGCCCGCAGCGCTCCCATGGCTATCTTGGCCTGCGGAGACATAGGCGAGGACCGCTTTGGCGGATATTGGGAGCAGGACTGCGCGGCCGCGGTGGAGAACATGCTGCTGGCGGCCCACGCCTTGGGCTTGGGCGCTTTGTGGACCGGGGTCTATCCGCTTTCTGAAAGAGTGCACGCCTTTCGCAAGCTCTTGAAGCTGCCGTCCAACGTGGAGGTTCTGGCCTTTGTCATGTTGGGCTACCCCGACATGATTCCGCAGCCCGAGGACCGTTTCCGCAAGAACCGGGTGCACTATAACCGCTGGTAAAGGAGAAGGACGATGACCTGCCCAGCATTCAACCGGATGTTCATGGCCGTTCCGTTGCTGTTGTTCAGGGCCAACATGAAACGAATTATCAAAGAAT
>CAZDRW010000280.1:0-5254 GCA_964507555.1 uncultured Desulfarculaceae bacterium | reverse complement strand
TATTGCTTTTTTATCTCATCTGCCGGTATATACTCTCCCGTCTACGCTGTGAGTACCTTACTGTCAAGCCTAAAGGCTCTTGCCGCGCCTTGAGGGCTTGTGTTAATAAATAATGATCGTGAACATGGGAAACCAAGTGGCCTTTGCCGCCAAGCCGACTTGAAGCCAGATGAATTGGCCGGGCGGCGCCATCCGGCCAGCCACATTTTTATACGCCCCGTTATTCTAGGAGGAAAACTATGTCGGAGAAGCGTGTCGCACGGGTAACGGACATCATTGCCGCCTCGCCCATTGGTTTTGATGACGCCATCAAGGTTGGCTTTGAACGCGCAACCCGCACCTTGCGGGGCATCACCGGCATGAAGGTGCTGGAGCAGCGCATTGCGGTGGACGATAGCAGTATCGCCGAGTATCGGGTGCGGCTGGAGGTCATTTTCGTCCTGGAGAATTAAGCCTCACTTAAAGCCAACTCCATTGTCATTATTAGGGCGGGGCCTCTCCCCTGGCGGAGGCCCCGCGCTTTTGGATGCCCGTCATGCCTGCTGCGCCCTATGACCAGCTCTATATTTATGAGATAACCGGCGACGCCCGCGGACAAGCCGCGGGCCTGGCCAAAAACCAGGCGGGCTACCTTGGCCTTTGGCTGGAGGACGACACCAGCTTCCTTTTCTTCTCCCAGCCCGCCGAGGAGGCGGTGGCCGCGCTTTTGGCTGAAGACGCATCCTTGCATCTGCGCGAATGTCACCAACTATCCTACGATCAATGGCAGGGAGGCCTGGCCCTGGAGCCGGTGCATCTGGAGGGCTTAAGCGTGGCGCCGGCCTGGTGCGAGGCGGCGGATTTGGAGACCCCGCACGGCCAGCCCTGCCTGCGCCTGGATCCGGGAGTGGTGTTCGGCAACGGGCTTCACCCCACCACCCGCCACTGTTTGGAGCTTCTGCTATTGCGCGCGGGGAATGGGCCCTTGGGCCGGGTGCTGGACCTGGGTTGCGGAACCGGAATCTTGGCCTGCGCCGCAAGCTTGTTGGGCGCCGAAGAGGTGTTGGCCGTGGACTTGAATCCGCTTTGCGTGGAAACCACCCAAAAGAACGCGGCTCTGAACCGGCTTAAGTTGGAGGTGGCCGAGGGACCGGCCGAGGAGTTTATCGCCCGCCCCGCGCGAACCGTGCTGGCCAATATGCATTGGGGCGCGCTGGAGGGGGTGCTGGCCGAGCCAAAGCATCTTCTTGGCAAAAACGATCTAATAATCAGCGGAGTTACCCGCAGCCACCTGGGGCCTTTACGGGCCAGATTGGTCGATTTGGGATATAATGAACATCTCTCCCGCCAAGCAGAGTCCACTTGGTTTTCCCTGTGGGTGGTGCGTGCCGGTGATAATGAATAATATTCATTGGGCGGCTGGGGCCGCCCGGTTAAAAGCAGCCAAGGGTAAGCGACATGCAGACACTATTGGATAAGATTTGGGAAGCCCATGTGGTGCGCCGGGAATCCGGCCGGCCCGACCTTCTCTATGTGGACCGGCATCTGGTGCACGAAGTTACCTCGCCCCAGGCCTTTGAGGCCTTGCGGCGAACGGGGCGCAAAGTGCGCCGGCCAGACCTTACTTTCGCGGTGATGGATCACTGCGTGCCCACCAAGAACCGGCATCTGCCCATCGCCGATCCCATCGGCGCGGCCCAGGTGGCGGCGCTGGTGCAAAACTGCGCGGAGTTCGGCGTTTCATTGTTGGATATGAAGGACCCCCGCCAGGGAGTGATCCATGTGTCGTTGCCTGAGCAGGGCGTGGTCCTGCCGGGCCAGACCGTGTTCTGCGGCGACAGCCACACCGCCACCCACGGCGCCTTCGGCGCCTTGGCTTTCGGCATCGGCACCAGCGAGGTGGAGCACATCCTGGCAACCCAGACGCTCCCCCAGAAAAAGCCGCGCACCCTGGCGGTGAAAGTTGAGGGCCAACTGGGCGACTGGGTGGGGGCCAAGGACCTGGTGCTTTACATCATCGGCGCGCTGGGCGTGGCCGGCGGCACCGGGCATGCCATCGAGTATCTGGGGTCTGCGGTGCGGGCGCTTTCCATGGAAGGCCGCATGACGCTTTCCAACATGTCGGTGGAATGCGGCGCCAAGGCGGGCTTGGTGGCTCCCGACCAGACCACTTATGACTTTTTGCGCGGCAGGCCGCTGGCTCCCCAAGGCGCGGACTGGGACGCTGCCGTGGCCTATTGGCAAACCCTGAAAAGCGATGAGGGCGCGCGCTGGAATAAGGAGATATCCCTGGACGCGGCGGATGTGGCTCCCCAGGTGACCTGGGGCACCAACCCGGGACAGGTGGTTTCGGTGGGGGACAAGGTGCCCGACCCGGCCGACATGCCGGACGAAACCAGCCGAGGTGCGGTGCAAAAGGCCCTGGATTACATGGGGCTCAAGGCCGGTGTGGCCATGAGCGACATCGCCATAGACTATGTGTTCATCGGCTCCTGCACCAACGGCCGCATCGAGGACTTCCGCCAGGCGGCCGAAGTCTTGAAGGGCCGCAAGCTGGCCTCCGGGGTCCAGGGCATCGCGGTGCCCGGCTCGGGCGCGGTGAAAAAGCAGGCCGAAGCCGAGGGCTTGGACAATATCTTTGTGGAGGCCGGTCTGGAATGGCGCGACCCCGGCTGCTCCATGTGCCTGGCCATGAACGACGATCAGTTGGCCGCCGGCCTGCGCTGCGCCTCCACCAGCAACCGCAACTTCGAGGATCGTCAGGGGCGCGGCGGGCGCACCCATCTGGTGAGCCCGGCCATGGCCGCGGCCGCCGGCGTGGCGGGCCGCTTCGTGGACGTGCGCGAGCTGATGTAAACAAACGGCCCGCTGGCTAGGGCCAGCATTATCAATTCCAATTGCCGCGAGGGGAGGACTTTCCGGCGTGAATATTTTTGTATCCGGCTCTTTGGCTTATGACCGCATCATGGATTTTCCGGGCAGGTTCGCCGATCACATTCTGCCGGAAAAGATCCATATCTTGAACGTGTGTTTCACCGTGAACGGCATGCAGGAAAAATTCGGCGGCACCGCAGGCAACATCGCCTACAGCCTGGCGCTCCTGGGTGAGGAGCCCCTTATCCTGGCCGCGGCGGGGCGTGATTTCGAGCGCTATCAAGGATGGCTGGAAGAGCACAAGCTCTCCACCAAAGGCATCCGCGTAATACCGGACGAATTCACCGCCGGCGCCTTTATCACCACCGACAAGGACGACAACCAGATAACCGGGTTCAACCCGGGTGCCATGAAGCACCCGTCCCAATTCAGTTTTGCAGGCGCCAACCCAGGCGACAGCCTGGCCATAATATCGCCGGGCAACGTTGAGGACATGTTGACCTATGCCCGCGACTACAAGGCCAAGGGCATTCGCTATATCTTTGATCCCGGCCAGCAGATTCCCATCCTGCCCAAGGAGGGCATGGCCGAGATGATCGACGGCGCGGATATTCTCATTTCCAACGACTATGAGTTGGAAATGATAAGCAAGGCCTTGGGCAAGCCCAGGGACCAGTTGTTGGAAATGGCCAATTCCATAATCACCACCCTGGGCGAGCAGGGTTCCGCGGTATTCCAGCGCGGCCATCATGAGGTCAAGGTGGGC
This sequence comes from uncultured Desulfarculaceae bacterium, assembly GCA_964507555.1. Taxonomy (GTDB): domain Bacteria; phylum Desulfobacterota; class Desulfarculia; order Desulfarculales; family Desulfarculaceae; genus Desulfocarbo. The sequence continues at coordinate 1,635 of CAZDRW010000280.1, read as the reverse complement.
GCGGCCAAGGCCAACCGGGTAAAGGATCCCACCGGCGCGGGCGACGCCTACCGGGCGGGGCTCATCAAAGGCCTGGTCATGGCTAAACCCCTGGCCCAGGCCGCGGCCATGGGCTCGGTGTGCGGGTCATACGCGGTGGAGCATTACGGCACCCAGGAGCATGTGTTCAGCCAAGAGGAATTCTGGGTCCGTCATCGGGCCGCTTTCGGCGAGTAGGGCCTAAGGGGCCGAAGCGGTATAAAGGAGGCCGGGGCATGACGCAAAGGGCGGGGAGCGCTGGGCCGGGCATCGCCGACTGCCTGACAGGGTCGCCGGGCGAACGTTTGGCTAGGGTGAGGGAATTTTTCCACTCACGCGGGCTTTTCGGACAAAGTTTGGAACTCAGCCACGAGGACCAAACCTACCGCCTTATCTGTGACGAGCGCGCTCTGGCCGTTTTTAGGGTGAATAAAAATCAGGGCCTGCCGCCCGGCAATCCGGGCTGGATGGTCTGCCGCTTGGACAGTGACAGCCTGTTCGAAGAGTGCGCCGCGCCGGGTCTGGCGGAATGCAAATTGGCCTGCCCGCACTCGCTCAGAGACTGGCTGGAACTGGTGGATAAGAATTTTTGATTGCTTTGCTTGGGCGAAGCGCCATGCATCGCAGGACAGGACTTTAAAGTTTTTTGGGAAGGGGAGCGGGGGGAAACCTTTTTGTGGACAAAAGGGTTTCCCCCCGCAGAACCAAGGCAATGGAGACACCATGGATAAGCTTGTGAAGTTCACCGGGTTGGCGGTTCCTCTGGACCGCTCCGATGTGGATACCGATCAGATAATCCCCAAGGAGTTCCTGAAACGGGTGGAGCGCGCCGGTTACGGCAACGATCTTTTCGCCTATTGGCGCTATGACCAGGCCGGCAATCCCCTGCCGGAATTTATTTTGAACCAGCCCCGTTATAAAGGCGCCCAGGTGCTGCTGGCCCGCAAGAATTTCGGCTGCGGCTCCTCCCGCGAGCACGCGGTGTGGGCCTTGTCGGACTACGGCTTCCGGGTGTTGATAGCGCCCAGCTTCGCCGATATTTTCAAGAACAACTGTTTCAGCGTGGGCGTGCTGCCGGTGGAACTGGAAGCGGAACTGGTGGATGAGTGGTTCAAGCGCGCCTTGGCCAAGGAGGGCTACCGCATCACCACTGATCTGCCGGCCCAGACCTTGACCGGCTCGGACGGGTTCGCCTGCAGCTTCAAGATCGACCCCGATCGCAAGCGCCGCCTGGTGGAGGGCTTGGACGAAATCGGGCTCACCTTGCAGTGTGAAAGCGACATAACGGCCTACGAGGCCGGTCATGACAAGCCCTGGCAAGCGGCCGCCGCCGCCAAGATGTAGAGAGGACGCAGAATGAGTAAGGCAGCCAAGATCGCGGTGATTCCCGGCGACGGCATCGGCTCCGAAGTGACCGAGGCCGCGTTGAAGGTATTGAAGGCCACGGGCGTGGCCCTGGATTTCACCCACTATGACGCGGGTGACTATTGCCTGGAGACCAAGGGCAAGGCCCTGCCCGACGAAACCCTGGCCGGGGCTTTAGAGGCCCAGGCGGTGCTTTTCGGCGCGGCCGGCGCTTCGGCGGCCGAGGTGATCCTGCGCCTCAGGGCCGAGTTG
>CAZDRW010000279.1:0-5277 GCA_964507555.1 uncultured Desulfarculaceae bacterium | reverse complement strand
AACTCATCTTGCCTTCGATCTCCTGGCGGCTATATCCGGCAAGCTCCGCAAATTTGCTGTTAACCATGGTTATTATGCCGTCACCGCCTGCAATCATCATGGCGGTGCCGGTGTGTTCAAAGGTGGTGCGGTAGCGCTCCTCTTTGCGTTCGAGCTCCTCCTGGAACCTTAGGCGCTGGGTGATGTCTCTGAAAATCAGGTACCGACCCACGCTGGCGCGGTGCAGGTCTTTAAGGCCTGAAACCCGCACCTCGAATACCCTTTCCTCGCCGTTCCAATCCAGCCGAATCTCGGCCTGGGCTTCAAGGCCCGAGTCGAGGATTTTGTTTATGCCTGGCTGGCCGGAGAATATTTCCACTACAGGTTTATTGACCAGCCGCCCAGCCAAAGGGCCTAAAAGTTGCTGCGCCGCGCCATTGATATCCACCAAGCGGTCTTGGCTGTCCAGCACCATCACCGGATCTGGCAGGTTTTCCATGAGAGCTTCCCTGGCCAGAGGGATGAGGTGCATGAGCCTGGATCGGAACACTCCCATGGTGAAAAGAAGCGCCGCCAAGCCAAACGCCAACGGCGTCAGGTCAACATAAGAGAAAGGCCGTATTCCAAAAATGTAGAGCGCGTTTACCAACCAGGGAAGGCCCACTCCAAGGAGTAATAAGCCGATTCTGAAACGATGCAGGCGGCGGGCCTTCCAGACCGCCCTCAGCAAGACCAAGCTGCCCAATAAAAGCAACAGATATGAATAAGTCAGGAAAACCCAAAACAGCGGGCCGCGGCTATAGGCCGTGATGATGCCCGGCGCGCTCTTGTCAAGCCAAGCCAGTTCCCACACCAGGTTATGCCAAGAGTTGGTCCAGGCAGCCAACATGGTTAACATGGGTATCAAGAGGACTAACCAGAAGCGGCGCCAAGCTACCCAACTCTCAAGGCCCGCTAGGCATAGGCTGAAAGCTAAAAAGCTGGGAGCCATCCAAGCCGCCCCTATATACTCGACCTTCACCCAAAATAGGCGTATAGCAAGGCCGCCGCTCATGTATTCCAGCGCGTAAGCCAGGGCCCATATGGCCAGTTCCATGAGCATGGCTAACAATAGCCGGGCTGCGGGTACGGCGCGGTGCCGCCACAGATAGACCGTAAGAAACAAGGCCAGGGCCGCCGCAATTACCGCTTGCAACCAATATAGGTTTTGTACATCCACCAACAGCCTCCAAACAGGAGGAGGGGTTAGCGCGAAGGGGCAGGAGGCTGGTCTCGCATAAGGCCTCGGGCCGGGAAAACAAGCGCCTCGTCTTTAGTGATCGTTGGGGCAAAAAGCCTGGCATTAACCAAGTGGCATTGCTGCAAGGTGCAACACGACTAGCCACCCCTTCTTTGGGTTGTCGTTTAACACGCAGAAGAAGCCTAAACCATCCACTCCTATAATCAGCCAGGCAGGCTTCGAATTATAAATGGTTTGGGGGAATCGTCCAAGAGACAATCCCTTGATCGCAAATATTGAGCAAAAGTCCAAGTGCATAAAAATCGCTGAAGTGCCGCCAGGCCAACCGCAGCCGCCAATTATAATTAGGAGAGCGCCTTTCACTCTTGTCATTCAAAATTGACCGCAGGGCCGTTTCAGGGATACAATTGCATGAAAAGCTGGATACTTGCACAAAGGAGAACACGCATGCCGGCACGGGTGGGCCAAAAACTGGCGAGTTGGGCCCTGGGGCTGTGGTTGCTGACGGCCGCGGTGGCCCTGGCCGCCTGCCCGGGCAATGAAGCGGCGCTGGTGCCGTCCGGCAACTTCACCAACGACGTCACCATTGTCGACGGCATCGCCTATGTGGCTGACGGCGGCTATGGCCTGCGCATTTTTGATGTGACCAACCCCGCCGCCCCCCGGGAACTGGCCCTTTTCCCCTCGGGCGACCGGGCGCTCGACGTGGCGGTGGTGGGCGCCTATGCCTACCTGGCGGACGGGCGCCTGGGCCTGCGCATCTTGGACATATCCAACCCCAATGCTCCCCAGGAAATGGGGCGCCTGGCTTCCTGGGATGAAGCCCAGGGTGTGGCCAGCGACGGGATTTACGCCTATGTGGCCGACGGGCGCGGGGGCTTGCGCATCATCGACGTGACCGTGCCCAACCTGCCCCGGGAGGTGGCCAGCCTGCCCAGCCGGCAGAGCTCGCGGGGCCTGGCTCTGGACGGCCAAACCGTTTATCTGGCCGATGGCTACGCCGGCCTACGCGCGGTGGACGTGTCGGTTCCCGAAGAGCCCCGCGAACGGGGATGGCTGGGCAGTCTGCACGAATCGATCAATATCACGGTTAAAGGCAAGCTGGCCTATCTTGCCGACGGCACCGGCGGCATGCGCATCCTGGACATAAGCGATGTGGATGCCCTCCGGGAAACCAGCCGGCTCAGGAGCAACGATCAGACCTATCATATCTATGTCAGCGGGTCGCGGGCTTATATCAGCGACCGGGGCGGCGGCTACCGGGTAGCGGATGTGGAAGACGAATACGAGCCCGTTGAGATAGGAGCCATCACCAACACCTATCTGGCTTACCGTAGCGTGGTGCAGGGCGACTGGGCCTATTTGGCCGCCGGCAGAACCGGTTTGGCGGTGCTGAACGTGTCGGGATGTACCCCGCCCTCGCCCGAGCCCGGGCCCGGGCCCGATGAGGAAGGGCTAACTACGGGCGGATATTTTTGGGCCAAGTGGTCGGCCTCCAGCGGCTTGGTTATGACCATCTCCTGGTAAGCGGCCTGAGCGCCTCTGACTCGGCAGCGGGTGCTTATGAATTAAAAACGGCCGTGGGCGTTGGCCCACAGCCGTTTTGCATTATTGGTCGCTGTATTGTTTAAACTTGCTAGCCCACGCCAACCAACTTTCTCACACCCGCGGCCAAGCGGTTGGTCCGTTTGCACAAACAGTTCATGCCCACTTCCCGCGCCAGCTCCGGCTTGACAGCCAGTATGACTTGGGCCGCTTGGGCCGCGGCTTCTCCGGTCAGGCTGGTGCAATGCGCCAAATGCGCCTTGGGATCATGATGCACTTTTTTGGACAGCACCCGGCAACAGGTGCTGCCGAAGCTTTGCTTAAAGAGATCGTGCAACTCCCGAGCCATGGGCGCCATCTTGCGCCAGGATGCCTTGCCCCCCAAAAACAAGCCCAAGGCCAACTGGGCGCCGCTCAAGGCACCGCAGGTGCAGCCCGCTCCCCCCATTCCTTCTGGCAGGGCCGCTGCCAGGGCCTTGGCTTGTTTGTCGCTCAGCCCGCCTTGGAGGGCGCTGTTCAGGGTTACCAGCACCGCCGGAGCGCAGAGCAATTCTCCGCTGGCGAACAGGTTGGCCGCCTTGCCCCGGATTAATTCCAGGAGTTGGGCGTGATCTTGGCTGGGTGCCGGCTGCAAGGCTACTTCACTTCGGCCACCGGATAGTCGGCGCCTTTCCAGGCGAAGATGCCGCCGGGGTAACGATACACGTTCTTGTAACCCAGCTTCTTGGCCCACATGGCGCCGTTGTGGCTGCGGGTGCATTTTACGAATCCGCAGTAAATCACGATGGTCTTGTCCTTGTCCGGCCCCAAGAGCTTCGCATAATCGGCCTCGCTCTTGCCGGCGGTCTCCTTGGCGTCCCATTTGGTCATTTCCGGAATGGGAAACAAGAACTGCACCGCGCCGGGCACATGGTTTTTCTTGTAGCTGGCCTCATAGGGCATGGTGTCCACGATTACCATGGACTTTTTCTCGTCGATCCATTTTTTCAACTGGGCCGTGTCCACCAGTTTGTAGTCGCCGCGATCCATCTCACCGATCAGCTTGAAGCAGCCTTTTTCCTTTTCCAACTCGTCCTTGAACTTGCTGCCAAAAAGAGCCCAGGCCGGTGCCGAAAATGCCATAACCATGACCGCGGCCAAGACCAGGATCATCAACTTATTCATCCGTTTCATGCTCTCCCCTCCCTAGTTGCAAATACAGCTTTACGTTTGCTCATGAAGGGCCGCACAGGATCTCTGCCCTCGCGGCGCCGCCACCAATACAAATAGAAAACCCCTGCCAGCATGGCAATGTCCCGGTATAGCGAGCTTCTCAAGCTGGAGAATGCCTCTTTCTCTGGGTCACCGGGACCATAGCAACCGCAGTCGATATCCAGGCCTAGCCATAGGCCATAGCCCAGAATCAGGCTGAACAAAACCAAAAGGCCTGTGATCACCGCCAAGCTGCCCCGGAGATCCAGGATCAAGCCCAGGGCCGCGATGAGTTCCAGCAACGGCAATCCTATTGCAGCCCATCCCACCAGGGGCTTGGGCAACAGGCCGAATGCGGTTATGGTCTTGGCGAATACCTCCAGGTCCATGAGCTTAAGCACCGCAGCCCAAACAAACAGAATCCCCAGGGCCAGACGCACCAAGCGATAGCTCCAAGCCATAAGCACTAACTGTGATATCGTCTGCATGCAAACCCCAGGGAAAAGGCAGGTTTTGCGAGTACTTAACTAGAATTGATTTCTACAGGCTTGTGGAAACGGAGTCCAATAATTAATATCGATTACTGCCGAGCTGTTGGATAGGTAAAAACTATAGTGGTAAGGCGCTTAGGCGTGGGTTTTCATGAACTCGTCCACATACCAGTCGACCACCGCATCCGAGAACATGAGCATGTCCATCTGGCGGGTGGTGACCATAAGCTTCCCTAAAATGCCCAGCTTTTCCTCAAACAAGCCGCTGGGGCCCTTATCCAGGCTGGCGGACAGGTGATCCTCCTTCACCTCCACTCTGAACCCGAGGCGCTGCAGCACTTTTCCGATATAGCGCGCCCGCCGGTTCCGGCGGTCGGGGTCGGCACCGCCTCCTTTGAATAAAAACCGGATGTAGTTGTCGTTGTCGTGCTTGGAGCAAAAGGTGTCCAGCGTGGAGAAATGGAACCCCAACCTTGAGGAAAAATTCATGTAATCCCTGGATACTATGGCATAGTTGCTGCGCATGACCTTGTCGGTGTCCTGACCATCCAAGCTAGCGGCCACATCTTGGGGATCGGTAGGACCGGGGCCGCGCCATTGGGTGGTCCTCATGCCGCGCAACAGTGCGTTGAGTGGCACCGACGCCACATCCTGGGGCAGCACCTCGCCTTGGACGCAGCTTTGCTTGATGCCGCCGCCCAGATCAATGAGGAATAATTCCAGGGGAAGGCCGGCTGAAAGGCGCAGCGCCTCACCCTTGCCACCGCTTTGTTCGCTGGCGTCGCCACGCTCCTCGGCCCGCTCCCAGTCGAACAGCGGGCGGTGCATCCA
>CAZDRW010000278.1:0-5296 GCA_964507555.1 uncultured Desulfarculaceae bacterium | reverse complement strand
CGCGCCTTGAATCCCGGCGCGATGATGGTCTTCATCAGCGTCTGGCCGGTCTTGAAGTCCTTGCCGACGATCGGCGTGCGCGTCTCGCGCGACAGCTCGATCAGCGCCGGGATGTCGAGGCTGAGGTTCGGCGCGCCGTTGGCGTAGGGGACGCCCAGCTTGAGCGCCGCGTAGGCGTAGATCTGCGACGGCGCGATGTTCTCGTCGCTGCGTCGTAGGCCCTCCTCGAAGCTGGCCAGGCTCGCGTGGACCTCGGTCGGCTCGCAGTGGATCTCGGTCGAGCCGCACCAGATGCCGACCAGGCGCTCGCAGCCATGCTCCTGCTTGAAGCGCCGGATGTCGTCGGTCGCCCGCTTGGCAATGCCGCGCATGTCGTCGGCGGAGAGGTCCAGTCCGGTCACCGCTTTGACCATGCGGCCCAGCTGCTCCCACTGATAGAGATCCCGGTAGAAACGGCACAGCACCAGGGTATCGAAAAAGGTGAGGCGGTCCTCCCATTCCACGAACATCTTGGCCTTGCCCTCGATCTGGTCTGAGTCAATCATGCCGGACAATTCGGGCTTGTAAAAGGTGGACCGCATGTGACATGCACCACGGGGCGAAGTGCCGTAGGCCAGGCCCATGCCCTTGAGCACCCGGGGATCGTAGCCAGCCGGCTCCAGACCCTTAACATGGATGGCCTGATCAGCCATGTCCAGCTCGGCGGCGGCGGTTTTAATGCCTTTGGCCAACACCGCCCCCAGGCCACGCTGGGCGGCGATATCCTTGAGCAACTCCACCATGCGGTCAACGTCGCCGTATTCGATGGCGTAGTCGCTCTTCTTCATGCGATAGGCCTCTATGGCCAGGCCCACCAGGTTGCCGCCGCTTATAGTGTCCATGCCCAGGCGGTCGCAGACATCGTTGAGATAGGCGATCTCCTCGATGCTGTCCACCTCACAAAGTCCGCCGAAGGAGAAGATGGTCTCATATTCCGGTCCCTCGATGCGCAGACCCTTGTGGCGACCCTCCTTCACCGTGGCCAGGCGGCCGCAGGCGATAAAACACTTCAAGCAGGCGTGCGGCCGGACCTCGCAACGCTCGTGCAGGGCGGCGGCGTTGATGTTTTCGCGGTGCTTAACGGTGCCTTCGTGCCAATAGCGGCTGGGGAACGAGCCCACATGGCTCATCACATCCACCATCATCGGAGTGCCCATGGTATTGTAGGCCTTCACGCCGGCGTCGTCCTTGGCCTTGGCGGCCAGTTCCTTGACAAAATCCTTGGCCTCCTTGTTGTCGGCCAATTCCTTTTTCTGGCTGCCCCAGAAAGCGATGGCTTTGATGTTCTTGGAGCCCATCACCGCACCCACGCCGGTGCGGCCGGCCGAGCGCCAGTAGTCATTTTCGATCACCGCGAAGCTGACCTGGTTTTCACCCGCCGGGCCGATCACCACCACCGCTGGGCGCTTGGCTTCGGGCCGGTTTTTTTTGATCCAGTCCTTGACCCAGTCCTCGCTGGCATAGGTGTCCTTGCCCCAGAGTTCGGCCGCCACATGGTACTTGACTCCCTCCGGCGATATCTCCAGCCAGGTGGGCTCGGCGGCGGCCCCCTTGATCACCACCGCGTTAAAGCCGCTGGCCGCCATGGGCTCGGCGGCGGTGCCGCCAGAATACGACTCCGAGAAAAAGCCGGTCTGGGGAGACTTGGTGAACACACCGTGGCGGCAGGAGCCCCAGATAGGGGTGCCGGTCAGGGGACCGGTGGCAAAGATAAGACGGTTGTCGGGGGACAAAGGCTCCACGCCAGGCGGGTTCTGCGCCAAGAGCAGCTTGATGGCCAGGCCCTTGCCTCCTAAAGTTTCGGCCAGCACCTTGTCCGGCAGTTCAACCACTTGCGCGGATTTGGTGTCCAGGTCGATGTCCAAAAGCTTATTGAAGAATCCCTGCATGGGTTTACATCTCCCCTATGATGGCGGTGCTGAATATTATAGCACTTGCCGGTAGATGTCCTCCGCATCCTGGGCAGTCATGACGCGCGGGTTGTTGGCCAAAAGGCGGGTGACCTTCATCGCCCCCTGGGCCAGCGCAGGAATATGCTCCTCTTTCACCCCGAATTGGCCCAGTCTGGTGGGCACCTTCAGGTCGTGGGCCAAAAGCATTACCTCGTCCACCGCAGCTTCGGCCGCCTCGCGGTCGGAAAGCCCGGTCAGGTCCTGGCCCATCATCTCCGCCAAATCGGCGAACTTGGCCACATTGCCAACCAGGTTGAACTTCATAACCGCAGGCAGCATCAGGGTGTTGGCCACCCCGTGGGGGATGTGGAACTCCGCGCCGATGGGATAGGCAAAGGCGTGCACCGCCGTGACCCCGGCGTTGGCAAAGGCGATACCGGCAAGTAGGCTGCCCTCCAGCATGGCTGCCCGCGCCTCCAGGTTGCCGCCCTGGGCGAAAGTGGTGCGCAGGTTCTCGGAGATCAACTCCACCGCCCGTTGGGCCAGCATGTCGGTGAAGTCAGTGGCGTTGACGCTGGTGTAGGCTTCAATGGCGTGGATCAGGGCGTCCATGCCGGTGGCGGCGGTGGTGGCCGGCGGTAGACCCAGGGTTAGTTCCGGGTCCAACAGGGCCACCTTGGGAAACAGATGAGGGCTGACCACGCCTTTTTTCAGCTTCTCCTCTTCGTCTGAGAGTATTGCTATGGGCGTCACCTCGCTGCCGGTGCCGGCGGTGGTGGGCACCATGATCGAGGGCACCCCCGGCTTGGGCACCAGATCCACGCCGCAGTAGTCAGCGATGCATCCGGGATTGGCCAACATGACCGCCGCTGTCTTGGCGATGTCAAGGGGGCTGCCGCCGCCCAGGCCGATGACACAGCGGGGCTTGAAACCGTCCAGCTTGTCCAGGCAGGCCTCCACGGTCTCGTAACGAGGATCGGGCTCGACCTCGGAGAAAATCTGGTATTTGATCTTGGCCGCCTTCAAGGAGGCCTCCACCGGTTCCAGCAGGCCGGCGCCGATGACGCCCCGATCGGTGACGACCAGGCAGTTGGAGGCGCCTAGTCCGCGCACCTCCTGGCCCAGGCCGGCCACGGCGCCGGGGCCCATGACGATGCGGGGAATAGTACGGAATATGCTAATCCTGCCCAACATGGCTGACTCTCCCTTTATCCATAGCGGGTCTGATGCCCGTGGTTTGCTTGTTAGGTGAAGGGTTCCCGTCCATGCCCCGCAGCTTTTGGCGCGGGGCGGTTTATTTCTTTCTAGCGGCCCACGATGATGGACAGCTTTTCGTCCTCGGCTATCTGCTGGGGCAGGCCCTCGAACAGGATCTCACCCCGTTCCACCACATAGGCCCGGTCTATGACCTTGGATGCGTTGCCCAGGTTGGATTCAGCCAGGATGATGGAGATGCCCATGTCTCTGATGCGGCGCATGGCATGGGAAAAGTGGCGCACCACCAATGGCGCCAGTCCCTCAAAGGACTCGTCCAAAAGCAGCAGGGAGGGGCTCAGGGCCAAGGCCCGGGTCACTGCCACCATTTTTTTTCGCCGCCCGACAAGTTACCCCCTGCCCTTTCCCACAGATCCTTCAGCTTTAGAAATATCTCGAATCCCTGCTCGGGCTGGAAAGTGCCTCCGTTGCGCCGCTTTTCCACCACCCAGGTGCCCAGCCTGATGTTCTCCTCCACAGTCAGCTCCGGAAACACTCGGGAGTCCTCCGGCGCGTAAGCCAATCCCATCAGCACCCGCTCGCGGGTGGAATAATTTATGTTACAATCTCAAAAGTGGATCTCAGCGCTTCTGAACAAATTTCGCTTGGCTAACCTGCTAATATTTATGACATCAAGCCCAGCAAGCAGGTTAAAAATCACTTTTTGTTCATTATATTGAATAATCCACTTGGTTATCGCGAGACGGAATCAGCCAAAGCGACCTCTGGCAAGCAAGTAGGCATTTTCTAAATTAAATTAAGCATTAACTGGTGGTTTGGGAGTGTCCGTTAGCGGTGCAAGCTCAAAGGAGTATTTCAGGTCTGATTTTGACCGATCAATCATGATGGATTTCCAAGGGGCCAAGCTTTCATCAGAGTGACAGCGTGCACCGGAAGCATTCAAAGGTATAATGTAAAGTAGAGTTTGTTGTTTGCCCCATAATCTGGAATCAATACGGTGGAATACACCAGGAAACATTATTATGACTACCAATGACACAAAAAAGGGCAACAGAATTCTGCCCAGCGACGATCTAAAAATGATCCGCGGCATAACCCGTCGAGACTTTATAAAACAGACCGCCGGGACCATCGCCTGTCTTTCCTTGAGTTCGTTGACCTTTGGCTTCACCGGCAGCCAGGCGCAGCCATCCGGATACCCGATCGACTCCACCGTGCTTACCACGCTCCAAAGGATGATCTCCTTTCCCTTCACCATGTCTCCGGTGCCGCCGAATTTGCTGCCGACTCCGCCGGATAGTCCCAACGGCAAGCCCGGTCTTGCCGTGACTCAACTTAATCATGTTGCGCAGTACGACGACTTGGGCTATGGCGCCTGGTCCTTCGGCCCGCCTCTGCCGTTAATAAAACGAACCGACATCATGCCGGCCGGCTATGCCAATCACGCGCCTTTGAGAATCAACCAATTGCTGAATTTTTTCACCATAACCGACATCCATATTACCGACAAGGAAGCGCCCAACCAGCTGATTCATCTTCAGCAACTCGATGGTAAAAACTCGGGCCAAAACACTTCCATATACTCACCGGTAATGATGTGCACAACCCATGTCCTCGATGCCGCCATGCAGACGGTAAATGCCTTGCACGAGCACAACCCGTTCGATTTCGGCATCTCCCTGGGGGACACCTGCAACAACACTTCCTACAATGAGCTGAGATGGTATATCGACGTTATCGACGGCAAGGTCATCACGCCCAGTTCCGGCGCTCATCTCGGAGCCGACGATATCGACTATCAGAAACCCTACAAGGCCGCGGGACTCAACAAATCCATCCCCTGGTATCAAGCGCTGGGCAATCACGATCATTTCTATATCGGTTCCTTCCCGGTGGACGCCGATCCGTCGCTGGGTATCCGAGAGTCTTACATCAACGACACCGTCTGGGCTTCATCGGATTTACTCGTCCCCAACTTTGCGACATTTCCCGCCTTGTTCAACATGGATAACTTAAAGAACAAGCCGTCCTACTACATGGGCAACCTGGACGGATCGACCCCTTACGGCGATATCGTCAACGCCGGCGCCGTCACCAGTCCGCAATTCAGCAACGGCGCCCCGCAGGTTGCGGCCGACCCCAACCGCCGC
>CAZDRW010000277.1:0-5324 GCA_964507555.1 uncultured Desulfarculaceae bacterium | reverse complement strand
CTCAGCAGGAAGCTGCAAGGCGAGCAGCTCAAGCTCATCCTGGCCTGCTTGGTCCTTTTGGTGATGGGCAAGATGCTCTTTGACCTCTTGGTGCATCCAACCTTCCTGCTCAGCTACATTGGAGGTCACTAAAATGCGCAGAATGAAGCTTATCGTCCTGCTTTTGGCCGCGTGGTCCCTGGCGCTCATGGCATTCCCCGCTGGCGCGGGGCAAGCCCCGCCCGCTCTCAGCCTGGAGCCGGCCATGGTGAAGGTGAGCGCCTTTTTCGACGGCGCGGACCTATGGGTCAAGGGCAAGGCTCCGGCGGAAGACCAAGTGGCGGTGTGCCTGTCCAGCGAGCCCCAGGAGGCCTCTTTCAGGATCAAGGACAAGCTGTGGGGAATCATCTGGATGAACCACGACACGGTATCCTTCCAGCACGTTCCCAGCGTGTACCTGGTCCAGGGTTCCAGCCTGACGCCGGATGATTTCAATCTGGGCCTCGGCTATTTGCGCGCCCAGGCCGACGTAGAGGGTGGCAAGGGCAACCCGGAGCAACTCTTCGGGGAGTTCGTAAAGATCAAAAAGGGCGAGGGCCTTTACCAGCTTTCCGACGGCGGGGTGAACCTGGGCCAGCCGCAAGGCGGTCTGCGGACCTTTGAATGCCTTTTCAAGCTGCCGGCCCGGGTGCCGCAAGGCGTTTACCAGGTGCGGACCTTCCTGAAGGAGCCGGATGGCCGGGTCACGCCCGGTGCCAGCCGCCAACTCAAGGTGGAAGAGGTGGGCTTCCCGGCCCTGCTCTCTTCCCTGGCCTACAACCATGGCTTGCTCTACGGCATCCTGGCCGCGCTGGTGGCCCTGGCGGGAGGATTGATAACCTCGATGCTGTTCAAAGGAGGTGGCGGCTCCCATTAGGGAACCGACCGGAAAAGAACATGGGTTTGCTGCGCGACATAATCGGCATGCTTCCCAGGAGGCGTAAAGGCGACTGGGCCCGGGTGCCTTTCGTGGTCACCTTCGGGGGCTTCAAGAAGATCCTGGAGACCAATAACCAAGTCTTGGAACTCATGGCCGACATGGGCGACAAGCTGGGAGGCCAGTTCATCTTCGATCGCCAGTACATCATCGCCTCCTGTGAGAAAGCCAAGGAGCTGGTGCAGCAGATCATTATGGAGATCAACAAGCTGGCCCCCAAGAAATACCTGGGGCTCTATGACGCCTTCCGCCAGATTGAAAACCAGATCGATGCCGACCTGTCGGGCCAGCTAGTGATTCCCCAAACCCCTTATGTAGTGCCCAGCGCCAGCCCGATCCGGGAGGCGGTGGAGGCGGTGGGCAACAAGAACGCCCGTCTTAACGAGGTGTCCCAGGTACTGGGGTTGGCCGTCCCGCCGGGTTTCATGGTCACCAGCCGGGCCTTTATGGACTTCATGGAACACGCCGGCCTGCGGATGAGGATGCAGCCTTGGCTGGAGCGCTGGCGGGATGGAAATATCACCAGCCAGGAGGCGTCCCAGGCTTTGCGCCCCCTGGTGATGGCAGGCGAGCTGCCGCCAGGACTGGAAAAGGGCATGCGCGCCGAAGCCCATAGCCTGCTCAGCCATGACCGGCAGCAGCAAAAGATCTTTGCCGTGCGCAGCAGCGCCTTGGGCGAGGACGGGGACCTCTCATTTGCCGGCCAGTACCAAACCCTCCTGGGGGTGGAAGCCGCCGACCTGACCCAGGCCTACCGGACGGTGGTGGCCAGCGCTTATAGCGCCCGTGCCCTGGAGTACCGCCGGCAATGGAAGGTGAACGAAGAGCAGATGGCCATGGCCGTGGGCTGCCAACTCATGGTGGATGCCCAGGCTGCGGGAGTGCTGTATACCCTGGATCCGCAGGCCCCGGAGCAGGAACGCATGTTGATCTCGGCCGGCTACGGCCTGGGGGAGCCGGTGGTCGCCGGCCAGGCCGCGGCTGACCATTACCGCATCAGCCGCCAGGCCCCCTACAAAGTGTTCAGCCTGGACGTGGTGCGCAAGAATCAGGAGTTGCGGGTCCAGCCTGAGGGCGGCACCACCTACCAGAAGGTGGCCTCGGAGTTGGAGTCGGCTCCGGCGCTCAACACGGTCCAGATCGCCCGCCTGGCGGAAATGGCCAGGCGCATCGAGAACTATTTCAAGACTCCCCAGGACATCGAGTGGGCCCTGGACCGGCAAGGCGAGTTCGTGATCCTGCAGGTGCGTCCCCTGAACCTCAAGTCCCAGGTCACCCAAATGGTCTGCGACATCGCCGAGGTGCTCAAGCAGCGTCCGGTGATCTTCAGCGGACGGGGCGCGGTGGCCCAGCGCGGCATCGGCACCGGACCGGTATACGTGGTCAAGCGGAACCAAGACCTGGACGGCTTCCCCGATGGCGCCATCCTGGTGACCCGCTTCACCTCGCCCCGTCTGGGCAAGGTCATGCGCCGCGCCCGCGGGGTGCTTACCGACGTGGGCTCGCCCACCGGACACCTGGCCACCATCGCCAGGGAGTATCGGGTGCCCACCATCGTCAACACCGGGGTGGCCACCCATCTGCTCAAACCGGGCATGGAGGTAACCATCGACGCCGAGCAGAACGTGGTCTACCAAGGCACGGTGAAGGAGCTGTGTTACTTCCAGTTTACCGAGGACGCCTTCGAGGAATCCCAGGAATACCGCCTGCTGCGCCGGGTGCTGAGGCGCATCGCCTCCTTGAATCTGGTGGACCCCCAAGACAAGGATTTCACTCCCCGCAGCTGCCGGACCCTGCACGACATCACCCGCTTCGTCCACGAAAAGGCCGTGGATGAGTTGATCAACCTCGATTACCATCACAGCCCCGGCACCGCGGCCCGGCAGCTCAAGCTGGCCATACCTCTGGGCCTGACGGTCATCGATATAGGCGATGGGCTGCAGGCCCCGGCCGGGTCCCGGGAGATAACCCTGGAGCAGGTGAGTTCCCTGCCTTCGCGGGCGCTTTTGGAGGGCATGTCCGAGCCGGGAATTTGGTGCACAAATCCCATGTCCGTGGACTTCGGCAGCTTCATGTCCAGCGTCACCCGCACCTTCGCCAATTCGCTCACCTCTCCCAAGGACGTGGGGCGCAACCTGGCGGTGGTTTCCCGGGAATATCTTAACCTCAACCTGCGCTTGGGCTACCACTTCAACATCATAGACGCCTACATCAGCGACGACGTCAGCGCCAACTACATCTACTTCCGCTTTTTGGGCGGGGTGACAGACCTGGCCCGCCGCAACCGGCGGGCTCAATTCCTGGACGAGGTACTGACCCAGAACGACTTTCGCACCGAGGTGCGCGGCGATCTGGTGGTGGGACGAATCAAGAAACTTCCCGCCCAAAGGATGCTGGAAAAGATGCGGCTGTTGGGCCGTCTGGTTTCCTTCAGCCGCCAGTTGGACGTGAAGATGCAAAACGACGAGCAGATAAGCATCTACCTTAAAGAATTTTTGAAAATTAACGACGGCCACCTGTCGGCGGCCGGAGCCTGAAGGGAGCGGAATCATGAACGGTGAACCAAAAACCCAGATTCTCATCCTAGATGACGAGCCCATCGTGTGCCGTCGTCTCCGGCCCAGTCTGGAGAAGGGCGGCTATGAGGTGGAGACTTTCATCCGTAGCGATGAGGCTCTGGAACGGGTGCGCCAGAAGCATTTTGACGTGATTATTACCGACATAAAAATGGAGGGCCTGGATGGGCTCGGCTTCCTGGCCGAGGTCAAGAAGCTGTCTCCGGGCACCGAGGCCATAGTGATCACCGGCTTTGCCACCATGGAGACCGCGAAGCGCTCCTTCCAGGAAGGAGTCTTCGACTTCGTGGCCAAGCCCTTTTCCTTGAGTGAGATACAGGGCATCGTGAAAAAGGCCGAGCAAAAGGCCCTGCAAAACCGCTAGGCCCAGGGCCGGGCGCAACCAATGGGGACGAAACAGCTATGCAAAATATCCTGGTATCTATTGAGGCGGACCTTCCCAGCAGCATCGCCTTGCGCTATGCCTGCCGCCTGGCAGACCTGACCCAGGCCAAGGTCCAGATCATCCATGTCAAGGAGCCCGACGAGGCCGGGCCGGCGGTGGGGGCGGGATGGGCGCGCCTTACCTGGCAGAAGGAACTGTTGGTTCAAGCCAGGCAGGAGATCACCCAGCTTTTGAACGACGATATGAATCGCTGCGCCACCCTGTCCCAGCCCATCGTGGCCGTGGGGGGCAGGGAAAGTCACGTTCTGGCCGAGCTGGGGCGCAAGGCTTACGACCTGTTGGTGGAAGGCCTGCCCGCGCCGCTAAATCCCAGCGCCCTGCACCACGCCTTGCGCTCGGAAACCCTGCAAAAAGCCCACTGCCCGGTGCTCCTGGCGCTAACCATGGCTCCTCTGGAACGGGCCCTGGTCTGCCTGCACCCGGGAGACCAGGGACAGGTGGAATGCTTCGGCCGGTTGTTCGCGCGCACAGGCGTGACCGTGGACCTGCTCGGCTTGGATTTTCAGGAGTCAGGCTCGGCCGCCAGTAAGGGCAGCCTAGAGCTGGCGCTCGCCGAGGCTCGGCGGACCCTGACCGGGCTTGGCTTGCGCGTGGAAAAGGAATCAGTGCGCCGAGAGCGCCCCGAGAGCATGGCATCGTTACTTGACGGCTATGGCCTGCTGGTGGCGCCTCTGGTGCGGGATGCCCATCTCCAGCAACCCTGGGTGGTTCTGCTGGGCAACGCCTCCACCAGCATGCTATTGTGCTGAAAAGTCATCACCTGTCAAAAGGGGGATGCATATGAAGATATTACTAGCGGTGGATGACAGCCTTTACAGCCGCTTCGCGGCTGGGGAAACCGCTAAGTTGGCCATCAACGCCTTTGCCGATGTGACCATCTTGGGAAATTGCTCCAAAAGCACCGGCGATGAGACAAAGGAAAATACCTGCCCTCCGGCTGGCGGCCATATGGTGGAAACCATGCACGCCTACCAGCGGATATTTCTGGATCAGGGCCCCCAGGAGGACAACCCCTACCGCGCCCAAACGGAGGGCCTGGAATGGGTAGCCCTGGACAAGGGCGTCTGGGAGGAGTTGCGGGTGCTCAGGGGAGCCCGCAAGCGCCTGCGGGTGCGTCTGCGCCAGAATGAGTCCAACCAGGTTCTGGCCGAGGACGCGGCCGAGGACTACGACCTTATCGTCTTGGGCTGCGGGCCCCACGGCGAAAGCCTGCCCGGGACCTCTCATGGGGGCATGCAAAAGATCATCGAGAACGCCCGGGCCTCGGTGCTCTTGGTCAAGCAGGACCTGGACATCCACAACCTGGTCTGTTGTTTGGATACTTCCGAGGTGCCCCAAAGGTCCCTGG
>CAZDRW010000276.1:0-5325 GCA_964507555.1 uncultured Desulfarculaceae bacterium | reverse complement strand
CAGATAAGGGGGAAGGCCAGCACCGCCTGGGCCAGGACCATGGCGCCGGGGGTGTAGAGCATGTCCATGAAGCCCAGGGGCCCCTGGCGCGAGAGCAGGCCGTAGATGATGAGGCCCACCACCACCGTGGGCAGCGCCAGCAGGGTGTTCAAGATCACCACCACGACTTTTTTGGCGGGAAAGGTCTTTTGGGCGATGAAAAGGCCCAAGGGCACCGCGGGAATCCCGGCCAGGATCACCGCGGATAAGGACACCCGCAAGGAGAGCCAGGCGATGCCGTAGACCTGCCTATCCAGGCCCGCCAACAGCTCAAGCCCGCGCCAAAGGCCTCCCAGGAAAAAATCCACTTAGCCCGCACATTCCATGAAGGCTGTGCGCCCGGCTGCGCCAGCCGGCGTGCCGCCGGAGCCGAAGCGGGTCGAGAAGCGTCGAGCCACCACCTGTCTCAACTGCTCCCGCCGAAACATTTGGCAGCCCAAGCCTTGGGCCGGCATACTTCGTTGCCGGCTGCGCTCGGGCCTCGACGTAGCTTTGGCTACGCCTGCGGCCCTTACTTGCCGGCCGCCTTGTCTGCCGGCGGCTGGCTGTGCCGGGCCCTGGTACAAACTGCATCCCGATAGAGCTAATGCTTTTTTCATAAAGTAATTTGTTGTTCCTTGCCGCTCAGCCTTCATGAAATATGCAGGCTAGCCCTTATCCGGCTCGATGAAGATTTCCAAACGGCCCGGCCGGTCGCCGCCCTTCAAGGAGCCCACCATGGCGCGGATGGTGTCGGCCAAGATGTCCTGCACGAACTCCTTGGCCGGGATGCGCTTGCCCTCCAGCACCACCCGGATGCGGGGAGGCGGGCCCGCGGGCACCACCTCGGTTTTAAGGAACCCGGCCAGGGAAGCCACGGCCTCGGGCTTGAAAATGGGCTTATCGGTCTCAGCCGCGGAGGGTGACACCACCGCGCGCAGGCCGGGATCATCGGCCAGGCCGGGCTTGCCGCCCGCGGGCAGCCACTCGATCTTGGCCCGCTTCTCCCCGTCGCAGCCGTGGCACAGGACCACGTCCAGATCAAAGAAATAGCGCCCCAATATCTCGTCCAGGCCAAGGTCCGCGCGCTGGCTGCGCTGCAGGCTTAAAAATCCCCCGCCCACCTGGGCCGAGGCGCTCCAAAAAGCGGCGCCCGCGGGCTCGCCATCGCGCGATAAAAGGCCCGCCTTCACGCCCGCCGCCTCCAGGGCCGCGGCCAACTCCTGCATGAATTCAAGCTTGTCCTGGCCGGAGGCTCCGGCCACGCAAATCGCATATGCCATGATGTTTTTCAGCTCCCCGGACCCGATCCCGTTTTACTTGCCTATGCCGCGGGCGGTCTTAATGATTTGTTCCAGCTCGTCCTGGCTCTTATCCAATAGCTTCTGGGCAGCATCCTCAAGCTTGGCGTATTTAACCATCAACTCCTTGGCCGCTGGGGTGAGCTGCATGGCCCGGCGTCCCTCGTCGCCGCGCTCCACCAAGGCGAAGCCCAGGCGGTCCTCGGAAGCGTGCATGCGTCCCCAGGCCGCCCGGTAGCTCATGTTCATCTCCTTGGCCGCGGCGGCCAGGGACCCGGCGTTTTCAATGGCCTTCAGGAGCTGTAGGCGTCCGTCGCCGAACAACACCCGCTCGTTTTCCTCCAACCATATTTTTATGCGGATCTCCACGGTTTCGCCTCCTTGCCCGCCGGCCCTATGCTTAAATAAACATATGCCCTATTAACACCCAAGCTCCCTCATATGTCAATAGTGACGCAACAATCGCTAGTTACGCGCCAGCCGGCCCGCTGGGGCCCTTAATTGTGTTGCAATCTGTCTTAAATGACATAGACTATGGTACTCTTTAAGCGAATCAGCAATTACGGGAGCAGGATGAAGCCCTTTTTCAACGTACAGACCGTGGAGCAGGTGCGCGCCTACGCCCAAGCGGTGCAAAGGCTGGCCAGCGAAGAGGTGGACCTGGGCCGGGCCTTGGGCCGCAGTCTGGCCGCTCTGCTAAAAGCGCCCCACGACCTACCCGGCTTCGACCGTGCCACCATGGACGGCTACGCGGTGCGCGGGCGCGACACCTTCGGCGCGTCCGAGACCGAGCCGGGCTATCTGAGGCTGATCGGCGAAGTCCTGATGGGCCAAACCCCGCCTTTCCAGGTGGGGCCGGGCCAGTGCGCCCGCATCGGCACCGGCGGCATGCTGCCCGATGGCGCGGACGCGGTGGTCATGGTGGAGCACACCCGGAATCTCGACGACGGCAGCGTGGAGATCGCCAAATCCGTGGCGCCCGGCACCCATGTCCTGGGCGCGGCCGACGACGCGGCGGCGGGCCAGGTGCTTTTGCCTGAAGGCCACTGCCTGCGCCCCCAGGACCTGGGGCTGTTGGCCGGACTGGGCCTGAGCCGGGTGGCGGTGGTGCGCCGGCCCCGGGTGGGCATCATCTCCACCGGCGACGAGGTGGTGCCCGTGGAGAGCCAGCCCGGCCCCGGCCAGGTGCGCGACATGAACACCCACACCCTTAGCGCCCAAATATTGCAGGCCGGGGGCGAGCCCCGGGCCATGGGCCTGGTGAAGGACGATGAAGCGGCGCTAAGCGAAATGGTGGCGCGGAGTTTAAAGGAAAACGACCTCACCCTACTTTCCGGCGGCTCCTCGGTGGGCATGCGCGATTTCACGGCCCAGGTTTTCATGTCGTTTCCAGGCGCGGAAATGCTGGTGCACGGGGTGGCGGTTGCGCCGGGCAAGCCCTTCATCTGGGTGCAATCCGGGGAAGCCCACCTCATCGGCCTGCCCGGTCAGGTGGCCTCCTGCATGGTGGCCTTCAACATCCTGGTGGAGCCCATAATGGAAAGCATGCTGGGCCGCCAGGCGCTGGCCTTCACCCGCTTCGCCCGCCTCCAAGCCAGGCTCATGCGCAACCTGCCCTCGGCCCAGGGCCGCGAGGACTATATCCGGGTGCGGGTGGGCTCTAACGGCGACGGGGTGTGGCAGGCCGAGCCGGTGTTCGGCAAATCCGGCCTGATCCGCACCCTCACCCAGGGCCACGGCCTGGTGCGCATCCCTCTGGAAAAGGAGGGCCTGGACCAGGACAGTCAGGTCGAGGTGCTTTTGTTCCCGCGCAGTTGATTGACCGCTGTGCCCATGCCAAACAAGACGAGCCGAAAATGAAACGCAACGTATATCTCAACATGAAACCCTTGGCTGAGGCCCGGGAGCTTTTCCTTAAGTCCTTTGACTGGGCCGCGCTGGCCGGCGCGGAGGAGATCGCCACCTGGGAGGCCCTGGGGCGGATCACCGCCGAGCCGGTGTTCGCCGCCTGGTCCGCGCCCGCCTACAACGGCGCGGCCATGGACGGCGTGGCGCTACGAGCCGAGGACACTTTCGGAGCCAGCGAGGAACGCCCCAAAAAGCTCAAGGCCGGGCAAGAGACCCATTTCGTGAACACCGGCAACGCGCTGCCCGAGGGGTGCGACGCGGTGGTGATGATCGAGCAGGTGCACCAGCCCGACCCGGACACGGTGGAGCTGAACGCTCCGGCCTTCCCCTGGCAGCACGTGCGCAAGGTGGGCGAGGACATCGTGACCAACGAGATGCTGCTTCCCCACCACCACCGCCTGGACGCGGCCGACGTGGCCGCGCTGATGACCGCGGGCGTGTTCAAGCTCCGGGCGCTGAAGCGGCCCAAGGTGGCCATCATCCCCACCGGCGGCGAACTGGTGGACTGGCGCGAGGTGGGCGAGAACCCGCCATCGCCCGGCGCCATCCTGGAGACCAACTCCCTTTTCCTCTCCGGCCTGGTGCGCGAGGCGGGCGGCGAGCCGGTGGTGCTGAAGCGCCGGCCCGATGTGATGGAGGAGATCCAAGGCGCGGTCAAGGAGGCCCTGGACTCCGACGCGCAGATGGTGGTGGTGAACGCCGGGGCCTCGGCCGGCTCCAAGGACTACACCAGCCACGTCATCAAATCCCTGGGCGAGGTGCTGGTGCACGGCATCACCGTGATGCCGGGCAAGCCCAGCATCCTGGGCCGCGCCCAGGGCAAGCCGGTGGTGGGCTCCCCGGGCTATCCGGAGAGCGCCTGGGTGTGCTTCGACCAGTTCCTAAGGCCCGCGCTTTCCATGATGCAGGGCCAGATGCCGCCCGCCCGTGAGCAAATAAAAGTCACCCCGGCCAGGCGGCTCCCTTCCAAGCTGGGCCAGGAGGAGTTCCTGCGCGTGCATCTGGGCCGGGTGGGTGACAAGGTGGTGGCCACGCCCTTAAAACGCGGGGCGGGCACCATTACCTCGTTAACCCGCGCTGATGGCATCCTGCGCATCCCCGCCGCCAGCGAGGGCCTGGACGAGGGCCAAGACGCCGAGGCCGAGCTCCTCAGGCCCGAGGAATACCTGGGCCGCACGCTCGTGGTGGTGGGCAGCCACGACGTCACCTTGGATCTTCTGGGCGACCACATGAAGCGCCAGGCGCCCTGGATCCACATGTCGTCCTCCCACGTGGGCTCCATGGGCGGGCTCATGGCCATCGCCCGGGGCAACTGCCATCTGGGCGGCACCCACCTCTTGGACCCTGACACCGGCGACTACAACGTGAGCTATCTAAAGAAACTCCTGCCGGACACCCCCTGCCGTTTGGTCACCCTGGCCTTCCGCCAGCAGGGGCTCATGCTGAAAAAGGGCAACCCCAAGGGCATCAAGGAACTCAGGGATCTGGCGCGGGAGGATGTCACCCTGGTGAACCGCCAGGCCGGATCCGGCACCCGGGTGCTCTTGGATTATCATTTGCAAAAACTTGGCCTGGACCCCGCGGCGATCAAGGGCTACGACCACGACGAATACACCCACATGGGGGTGGCGGTGCAGGTCCTGGCCGGCGGCGCGGACGTGGGCCTGGGGGTGCTGGCCGCGGCCAAGGCGCTCAAGCTGGATTTCATCCCGCTCATGATCGAGCGCTACGACCTCTGCATCCCCATCGCCTTCTGGGACGATGCGCGGGTGCGGGTGCTGTTGGGCACCTTGCAGACCCCGGCTTTCAAAGAGGCGGTGGAGGCCATGGGCGGCTATGACGTAAGCCCCATGGGCCAAATCGCCTGGGAGGGCTGATAGCGCTGACCTTAGCCAACCAACAAAAACGCGGCGCTGCTCACCCATGCAGCGCCGCGTTTTAATTTTAAACTAACCCGTATAGTTGATGAAGGCCGGGCGGCAATAAACAAAGAAGTAATATTAGTGCGGTCTTTACGGAATAAGCGTCAGCCCTATCCGATTTTATCTTTTGTAGACCCCGGCACAGCCAGCCGCCGGCAGACAAGGCGTCCGGCAAG
>CAZDRW010000275.1:0-5337 GCA_964507555.1 uncultured Desulfarculaceae bacterium | reverse complement strand
TTAACCGAAATGGCGACCAAGGGCAAGCTGGACCCGGTGATCGGGCGCGACGAGGAAATCCGCCGCACCATCCAGATCCTGTCGCGCCGCACCAAGAACAACCCGGTGCTCATAGGCGAACCCGGCGTGGGCAAGACCGCCATCGTGGAGGGCCTGGCCCAGCGCATCGTGGCCGGCGACGTGCCCGAGACCTTGAAGAACAAGCAGATCGTGGCCCTGGACATGGGGGCGCTCATCGCCGGGGCCAAGTACCGCGGCGAGTTCGAGGACCGCTTGAAGGCGGTGCTCAAGGAAGTCAGCGAGGCCAGCGGCCAGATAATTCTCTTTATCGACGAGATGCACACCATTGTGGGCGCGGGCAAGGCCGAAGGCTCCATGGACGCCGGCAACATGCTCAAACCCCCCTTGGCCCGCGGCGAGCTGCGCTGCGTGGGCGCCACCACCATCAAGGAATACCGCAAGAACATTGAAAAGGACGCCGCCCTGGAGCGGCG
Source organism: uncultured Desulfarculaceae bacterium (assembly GCA_964507555.1). Lineage (GTDB taxonomy): Bacteria > Desulfobacterota > Desulfarculia > Desulfarculales > Desulfarculaceae > Desulfocarbo. The sequence continues at coordinate 4,843 of CAZDRW010000275.1, read as the reverse complement.
CTTCGCCCCGGTGGTGGTGGGTGAGCCCAGCGAGGAGGACACCATCGCCATCCTGCGCGGGCTTAAGGAGAAATACGAGGTGCACCACGGGGTGCGCATCAAGGACAGCGCCTTGGTGGCGGCGGCCACGCTTTCCAACCGCTACATCACCGACCGCTTTCTGCCGGACAAGGCCATCGATCTGATCGACGAGGCGGCCTCCAAGCTGCGCATCGACATCGACTCCCTGCCGGCTGAGCTGGACGCCCTGCAAAGACGCATCACCCAGCTCACCATCGAGGTCGAAGCGCTCAAGAAGGAGACTGATTCCGGCAGCGCCAGGCGCTTGGCAAAGGTGAAACAGGAGATCGCCGAGTTGAGCGTGGAGCGCGACGGGATGAGGAAGCGCTGGCGCGAGGAAAAGGACATAATCGAGGCGGTGCGGGCCTCCAAGGAGCGCTTGGACCAACTCAAGGCCGACATGGAGCGCGCCCAGCGCGAGGGCGACTACAACCGGGCGGCCGAGCTGCAATACTCCACCATGCCTGCGCTGCAAAATGAGTTGGCCCAGAACCAAACCCGCTTGGAAGAACTTCAGAGTCAGGGCTCCATGCTGCGCGAGGAAGTGAGCCCCGAGGACGTGGCCGAGGTGGTGGCCAAGTGGACCGGCATCCCGGTGACCAAGCTCCTGGAAGGCGAGCGCGATAAGCTTCTGCGCATGGAAGATCGTATCTCCGAGCGCGTGGTGGGGCAGAAGGATGCCATCATCGCCGTGAGCAACGCGGTGCGCCGCGCCCGCTCGGGCTTGCAGGACCCCAACCGGCCCATCGGCTCATTCATCTTCATGGGCCCCACCGGCGTGGGCAAGACTGAACTGGCCCGCGCCCTGGCCGAGTTTTTGTTTGACGATGAGCAAGCCCTGATCCGCTTGGACATGAGCGAGTTCATGGAAAAGCACTCGGTGGCCCGCCTCATCGGCGCGCCTCCGGGGTATGTGGGTTATGAGGAGGGCGGCTATCTCACCGAATCGGTGCGCCGCCGTCCCTACAGCGTGGTGCTGTTCGACGAGATCGAAAAAGCCCACCCCGACGTGTTCAACGCGCTCTTGCAGATCCTGGACGACGGGCGGCTCACTGACGGCCAAGGGCGCACGGTGGATTTCAAGAATTGCATCATCATCATGACCAGCAACATCGGCTCCCAGTTTATCCAGGACCTGGCCGGGTCCGATAATCGCGAAGAGATGGAGCGCCGGGTCATGGACGCGCTCAGGGCCCAGTTCAAGCCCGAGTTCCTTAACCGGGTGGACAATGTGGTGATCTTCCACAGCCTGGACCGGGAGCACATCGCCCGCATCGTGGAGATCCAACTGAACAGACTGAACAAGCTTCTGAACCAGCGCGGCCTGAAGCTCAGTTTGAGCCAGGCGGCGGTGGACTACCTGGCCGAGGCCGGCTTTGACCCGGTCTATGGCGCACGCCCCTTGAAGCGCGCCATCCAGACCAATTTGCAGGATCAGCTTGCCATGAAGATCCTGGATGGCACCTTCAGCGACGGCGACACCATCGAGGCCGATGTGGAGAGCGGCAAGCTTATATTCCGCAAGGCCGCCTAAGCCAATAGCCGACAGGGGGGCCCTTTAGCCAAAGGACCCCCTTTTTTTGCCTCTCAGCCAGCCGCAGGTCCGGCTTCTGAATTGGGCGGTGGGCGCGGGGGGCTAGCGGGTGGCTCGCTTCGGGGGTCATAAAGTATAATGAGGCATGTCAATGCCACCTGAAGATCTGGGCACGCGTTATGCCCTGGATGAATGGCCGCCACCGGCGGCCTTCACCGTGATCGGCCTGCAATGGCTGGTGGTGCTGATCCCGGGGCTTTTGGTCTTGGGCGAAGTGGTGGCTTCGGCCCAAGGCCTGGCCGCGGCGGAGCGGGTGGCGTTTTTTCAGCGGCTTTTGCTGCTCGTCGCTTTAACCCAGGCGGCCCAGGTTTTTTGGGGCCACCGCCTGCCCGGCCTGGTGGGCCCTTCGGCGGCACTCATGGTGGGTGTGCTGGCCACCCTGGCCAGCGGGTTGGGCGCGGTCTACGGTGCTTTGGCCGTGGGGGGCGGGCTTTGCGCCGTGTTGGGGCTCTCCGGCCTGGCCGCTCATTTGAGAAAGTTTTACACCCCGCCGGTTTTGGCCAGCACCTTGATGCTCATCGCCATGACCTTGACTCCCACCATGCGCGACTTGCTGTTCTCCACCCAGAGCGTCGGCGGTGGCGGGGTGTCCTTCGGCTTTTCCCTGGGTTTGATATTCGCCATGCTGTGGGCCCAGAATTTTTTCAAGGGCTTGTTGTCCTCCGCGGTTTTGCTCTTGGGGCTGGTTTTGGGCGCGGTGCTCTTTCATGCCTTGGACCTGGCGGCGGCCCCGCCCGCCCTGGCGGATATGGGCGGGCTGGGCCTGCCTTCGCTTTGGCCGCAGGAGCTGGCTCTGCAACCCGGGGTGATCGCCGCCTTTGTGCTTTGCTATTTGGCGGTGGTGAGCAACGAGTTGGCCACGGTGGAGGCGGTGGGCGACATGATCCAGAGCCCGGGCATGGGGCCGCGCCAGAACCGGGCGGTGGCGGTCACCGGACTATTCGGCGTATTGGCCGGCCTGTGGGGCGTGCCCGGGCCGGTGACCTACTCGGTGAGCCCCGGGGTGTTAGTCTCCACCAAGAGCGCCTCGCGCTGGACCCTTTTGCCCGCGGCCCTGGTGGTGCTGCTGCTGGCTTTTTGGCCGGGAGCCCTGAGCTTGTTTTATCTGGTGCCCCAGCCGGTGGTGGGCGCGGTGCTGTTCTTCCTCATGGCCAACACGGTCTACGCAGCGCTCAGGCTCATGGTGGGCAGGGGATGCGCCCTTAAATGGAGCGACGGCGTGGTGGTGGGTGGGGCCATGACCGTGGGGTTGGTGGTGGCCTTCATGCCGCCCGAGGTCAAAACCGCGCTACCTGCCTTGCTCAAGCCGATTTTGGCCAACGGCTTTGTCATGGGCCTTCTGGTGGCGCTGGTTTTGGAGCACGTGCTTCTGCGCAAGCGCTAGCCGGCAAGGCTTCGCCAAGCTTGAGTTGAGGGAGCCTGTCTGCTATAGCTAGGGGGCCAGAGCGGGGGGCCTGGCGCTATGGTTGCAGGAAAGGAGCTCGCATGCGGGAATATCAGCAAAGGTTGGCGCGGCTATTGGCCGAAAGTCATGCCCTTTTCTTTCAGGAAGGCTTGCGCCTAAAAGACGGCCGTCCCTCGCCCTATTTTGTCAATCTGGGCGTTTTCCGCACAGGAAGGCTGGCCCAGGCGCTGGGCCACTGCTTCGCGGATTGGATCATCGAACAAGGCTTGTCCGATCAGGTGGACGTGATCGTGGGACCGTCCTACAAGGGCAGCGCCATTGCCCAGTCCGCCGCCATCGCTCTTTGGCAGGAGCATGGCGTGGATCTGGCGTTTGATTACGACCGCAAGGAAGCCAAGACCTATGGTGAGGCCAGCGGACACGGCTATCTGTTTGTCACCGGAGCCGCCATCCAGGGCGGCCGGTTCCTTATCATCGACGACGTGGGGACCTCCATGGCCACCAAGTTCGAACTAGTCAAAAAGATTGGCTGGCTGGAACCCAGGGTGGAAAAGCCCCTCAAGATGCTGGGCGTGGTGCTGGCCGTGGACCGTGAGCAGACCCAGGCGGTTTACGACGACCAGGGGCGCCTGCGTGAAGGGAAGCGCGGGCCCGACGCCTTGGCCGCCTTTGAAAAGGAAACCGGGCTCAAGGTGTGGTCGCTTTTGGGCATCCGCCAGACCGTGGAATATTTGCATGCTGAAGGTCTTGACGTGCTCATCAACGGCAAGCCGCAGCCCTTGGACGACGAGTCCTTGGAGCGCTTCAACGAATACCTGGCGATTTACGGGAGAGAGGCCTAGGGCCATGCGAAGGGCGCTGGCCGCACCGCTTATGTCCATTCTGCTGCCCGGCTTGGGCCAGTTGGTGAATCGCCAGGCGGGCAAGGGCGCGGCTTTGGTGGCTGTATCGGGCCTGATCGCGCTTTTGGGCGTGGGCTTGGCCATGTATAAGCTCAATCAGGCCATGGTGAGAATCCTGGATCTCCCCGAAAAAGAGCAGACCCTGGACGCGCTTTCCCGGGCCATGTGGCAGGAGGGCGTGGGTTACTTGACGGTGCTGGGCTTGGTGTTCCTGGCCATGCTGGTTTATTCGGTTTGGGATGCCCACCGGGTAGGCAAGCGCTTGGACTCGGTCGAAGGGGCTAAAGAGAGTTAGACATGCGATCCTTGGTGTTCGATGAGCTCAGACAAGATGACCTGGAAAAGGTGCGCGCCCATCTGCAGGAAACCCTGCGGCAAAGCCGTTTGCCCGATGTGTTTTGGCTGGAGATGCCCGGGGACTTGCTTTCATCCCGGCAGCAAGAGCATAGCCAAAATTGCGGCCCCCACCGGGTGGCCGTGGTGATCGAGGAGGAATCGGTGCGTCTTGAGCTTTTGGTGCGGGCCCAGGAAAGCCTGCGCTGCGCCTGCACCGGTTACGTTTCCAAGGCCCAGCGCGAATTCTGCCTGGGCTTCATGGACCGCCTCTTGGAAGAGACCGGTATCAAGACCTGAGCGCGTAACCTAAAGCGCAGCTTCAGCACAGCCTTGGCTTCAGCTGATGGCAATCCCCGCAAGGCGGCTTCTCGCGTCTGTGCCTGGTCCCAGGGGCCTCCTGAATGGCTTTGTAGGCGGGCCGGCTGTTTCCGCCTCAGGCTTCCCTGCCCAAGGAAGCCGCCCACTGTTGGGTTTCCTCCAGCGCCTTTTTGGCATGGGCGTCTTCTATCTCGGCCAGGTCCCACCCTTTGGCTTTCATGAACTCCA